>CAYPJN010000025.1:0-10844 GCA_964411055.1 uncultured Lentisphaerales bacterium
GCTCCTGGGCGTTCCGGTTGAGCGTGTATTCGCGGGAGACGGGGACGTTGACGCTCTCCGCCACCTCGCGCGCGTCGCGGCTGAAGCGGATGCGGCCCGAGGCCGTCGCCTGCGCCGACCGGCGGCGCGTCGCCTCCTCGAAGGTCACTTCGGCATCGGCGAGCAGCCGCGACTCCCCGTCGCGCCCGGGCGCCAGCTCGACGCGCACCAGCAGGTACTTCTCCTGCCCACCGTAGAGCTGGTTGAGGTCGACGGTGACGGTGCTGTCGGCGATCCGTCCGTCGCGCCCGATGCACTCGATGGGCGTGGCGCCGGAGCGGAAGCGCACCTTCAGCCGCACGCGGCTGGCCACGACGCTCAGCACATCGCCCAGTTCCTTGGTGAAGATGGCGGGCAGGTCGTCGCTCTTCTCGACGAAGTAGCTGTTGCCGTCGCTGTTGCCCGAGACGCGGGTCATCAGGTCCTCGTTGTAGTCCGTGCCGACCCCGATGGTCGTGACGGCGATGCCCTCCTTCATAAGGGCCGCGCCGAGCCGGCCGACCTCGTCGGGGCTCGCGGGGCCGACGTTGGCCAGCCCATCCGACAGCAGGATGATCCGGTTGACCCTTCCGGTATCGAGGTGCTTGCGCAGTTCCGAGGCGCCCTGGCTGATTCCGGCGAAGAGCGCGGTGTTGCCGCGCGAGGTTATCTGCGCGATGCGCCCCTCGATCCACTCGATGTTCCGGGCCTGCTGGGCGGGCACCAGCGTCTCGACCTCGTGGTCGTAGATCACGACCGAGACCGTGTCGCGTCCGTCGAGTCTGCGGATGGCGGCGATGGCCGCCTCGCGGGCGCGGACGATCTTGTCGCCGCTCATGGAGCCTGAGCGGTCCAGCACCAGCGAAAGATTGAGCGGCGGCCGTTCGCGCGACGCCACGCGGTCGGCGGCGAGCGTGACCTTGACGATCGCCGTTTCCGGCTTGTCGGCGGGAACGACGGCGCGGTCGGTCTCGATGCGGCAGGCAACCGGCGCGCCCATTTCCGGCGCGGCGGCTTCCAGGGTGGCGGCGCCGCAGGCCGCCAGCAGCAGGGCGGCAGCAGCCTGGCGCAGCGGACTCGTGATCAGTTTCGCTTGACGGGTGAATGCGGTCTTGTTCATGTTGTGACTCCTCGCCATCACACCGGTGATGGTTCTGTTTGACGAGGCCATTACACCAGATGCGCCCGGCGATGTCGTCACGGGCATGTCATATGATTGTAAAATGTTTGTCAAGCGACTGCCGGGTATTACGGCCATTTTCTATATGGACGTCCGCATCGGGATCGAAATCGGGATCGAAATCGGGATCGAAATCGAAATCGAAATCGGGATCGAAATCGAAATCGAAAGGATTGGCAGGGGCCTGCGAACTCCCCCCGTTTCTCCATGCACCTCTCTCGCAACCCTGTGGCTTGCCACGAGGTTTGTCACGATTGGTGGGGCCGGATCTCCGAGACGGCCGGCGCGGATCCGCGGGCTCGCGGTCTCGGAGATCCCGCGCCACCGGATCGGACGTAACCTGTTGTCGGAATACATTCGTCCTCGTTCTCGTTCCTCCCTGAAAGAAATCGGAGCTTGCGTTGCCATTAACTGCAGATCAGAGTAATCTACTTCATGCGCCCTTGTAAGTGAGGTTCGCTTGTTCAGCCACAATCACCTGGTCCGACGCCGAGATCATCGTCTTCTACGCCGGCACGGCCGATGCCGCGATCACCGAATACCAGCCCGTGCCTGACGACTAGCGGCCAGTCTTGAACAGTGCTTCGCGGGTATTCGGTTGGCCACGGGGAGTGCGAGAATGGCGCATGGGGTGCCGATGGCCTTGCGTCAGGAAAGCCATTGGGAAGTGCAAGAATTCCTACCTTGTCGCTGCCCTGTCCGGCACGGTTTATGCGGCCACGAAGCCGTTCGCATGCCAGTTCTATTCCATGTTTTCTGCGGTTCGGACGCCGTGCTGTCGGCGCGCGGGCTCTCTTTGGCCCTTGGGTTTCTTTTGTTGGGCGCGCGTCCGGCGGCGGGTGCCTTCTGCGAGTTTCAAATCGAGCGCGTCGGCGATGGGGTGCCCGCCGTGGCCGATGCCGTCGTCTATCCCTTCGGCCTCGCGTCGGCCGAACCTTCCATCGCGGTCTGCGACGAGCGCGGCGATGCCGTGCCGCACATGGCAGTCTGGCGCGCGCCGCACGATCCCTGGCGCATCCGCTTCGCGGCCGTCGGCGCGGGACCCTGGCGCGTGGGCATCGCCGACGGCGCACCGGCGTCCGTGGCCGACACCAACTGGACGGCACGCGCGGGCGTGCTGCTGGAGACGCGCGAACTGCCTCCCGGACCGGCCGAGACGCTGGACGATTTTCATCGGCTCTGGGCGCGCGGATCGCGCGTCATGGGGCGTTCCGAGGTAGGGCGCATCTTCCACGGTTTACACCCGCACGGACCCGGGACGCCGCTGCTGGCGCGCTACGACGGCTGGCTGCGGATAGATACGGCCGGGCGCTACCGTTTCGCCACGGTTACCGACGACGCCTCCTTCCTGCTGGTCAACGATCGCCCCGTGGCGTCGTGGGGCGGCTGGCATGGCATTGGCGGCGGCGAGCGCGGCGAGCACGGCGGCGAGGTTACGCTGCCGCGCGGCCTCTGCAAGCTCACGCTATTGAACGCGCAGAGGGACGCCGATTTCCTGGCCGGGGCCTACTGGCAGCCGCCGGATGCGCGGCGCCCGGAACCGGTTCCGTCCACGGCTTTCGAGCCGGTCGGCGCGACGCGCATCGCATCCGTGGCCGCCTCCGCGCCGGAGCAGGCAGGGGCGGCCTTCGGGTGGGAGACGGAGCGGCACTTCACGGCCGGCGGCCAGACCTGGGTGCTGGTCCGCCTGCGCGCCCTGGCGCCTGAGGACGGCAGCACGCGCCATGTCTGGCGTGCCGACGATGGCGCAACGGGCACGGGGGCCGAATGGGCGCACCTCTTCTACACACCCGGCGAGCGCGAGGTCACTCTAGATGTGCTGCGCGACGGGCGCGCCGCCGGCCGTCTGAGCCGGCGCATCCGCGTGCATCCGGCATGGCTGCAGCGGCACGAATTCGACGATGAGGCCTTTGCGCGTCTCCAGGCGGAGGGGGCGATGGATGCCGGCGCCGGCCTGCCGCTTGACGATCTGTGCAACGCCATCCTGCTGGCCGACACGGTTAAGGCCGCGCCACTGCTGGCGTCCTTCGGCGAGGCGGCGCTGGGACGCCTGGCGGCCTTTCCGGCCGACCGTCTCATGCCGCTCTACCAGCTGGGCTACCACTTCCAGTCGCCGTCGGTGCGGCGCTACAACGCGGCCGCGCGCTGCTGGCGCGCGATCATTGCCTGTCCGGGAGCGCCGGACGATCTGGCGGCGCGCACACGGCTGCACCTGGCCGGACTGCTGATCCATTCGGGGGGCGGAATTGGGGAGGCGCTGGCCCTGCTGCAGGCGTGCCGCGCGGATCGTCTGGAGGAAGGCGAGCGGCGGCTGCACCTCATCTACCGCGGCGATGCCGCCGCCGAGGCGGGCGACCGCGACCAGGCCGCCCGCCTCTACCAGGAGGCCGGCGGCACCGTCGCGCCCGGCGACACGGCCTTCGAGGTGCGGCGGGCGGCGCGGCTGGAACGCGCCCGCGCCTATCTGCGGATGCAGGAGCTCGATGCCGCTGAAGGGATCTTGCGCGCCCTGGAGTGGGAGCGTCCGCTCACGCGCATGGAACTCGAGACGGGCCTGCTGCTGATCGAGGTCTTCCACCGGCGCGGCGAGCTGCAGGTGGCCCTGACACATGCCCGGAGGCTGCGGGCAAGCGCCCCGGCCGGGCCGCGCCAGGCCGACCTGCTGCGGAAAACCGTTGAACTCTGCCGTGAAATGGGTTTAAATGAGGAAGCCGAGGCGGCGCGGAGCCGCCTGGAGGCGGAGTTTCCCTACAGCGAGGCGGCAGCCCTGCTGCAGGAGCCGCCGGCCGCCCGTTCGCCTGGAGAAACGCCATGATCAGACCGAGTCACGGATCCCGCAAGGGCATATGCGGCGCGGGCGCGCTGCTGCTGGCGCTGGGGCTTATGATGTGCGGCGCCCGGCTGCGGGCCGGCGAGAACGAGTGGCTGGTGCCGCTGGGACTGCCGCCGCAGGCGGCCCCCAAGCGCATTTCCGGCGGCGAGGGCGTGCCGCCGCTGCCGCTGCCCGCGACGCCCATCCGCCGCAGCGAGCGCAAGCGCGAGCCTAAGGCGCCGCTGCTGATCGGCAAGGTCGTCTGGGGCGAGTCGGCCGAGTACCGCTACGCCGGCGGCGAGACGCGCCAGATCGCCGACTGGAACCTCTGTCCCGACGACCTCGCCCAGCTCATGCGCAAGGCGGGGCGCTGGTTCGGACTGAGCTATGGCTCGCAGGCCGTGTCGCTCAATGCCTTCGACGGCGATCCGCAGGCCACGCCGGTGCTCTTCCTGAGCGGGGTGCGCACGCTGCGGCCGACCGACGCGCAGGTCAAACTGCTGCAGGACTACCTCCTGCGCGGGGGCATGGTGGTGTTCGACTCGATCGCGGGATCGCCCTACTTCCTGGCGTCGGCCCGCGAGCTGGCGGCCCGGCTGGTTCCCGGCGAACCGCTGCGGCCGGTGCCGCTCGACCATCCGCTCTTCAGCATGCTGGCCGACGCGCGGACGGTGGCCGTGCCGCGTCGTCCGGAGATCAGCTCCCCGCAGTTCGATGGCATCTACGTCGGCAGCCGCTTGGCCTGCCTCGTCTCGCCGATCGGCCTCGGGTGCGGATGGGACGACCACGATGTGCCGCTGCTCGAGCAGGCGGTCTACTACGATGTCGATTCGGCCTGCCGCCTGGGCATCAACCTGGTGGCCTACGCGGTCGGCTACGCCGAAGCCGCGCGTTCCGAGGCGCGTCCGGAGCTCTTCGGCATGCGCGACGAGCGCCATCCCACCGACGAACTGGTCTTCGCGCAGCTCCGTCACGACGGCGCGTGGAACGTGCATCCCGGCGCGGCGACCGCGCTGCTGCGGCGCCTGCGGGCGGAGACCTCGTTGGGGGTGAGCCTGAAGCGCGTGGCGGTGGATCCGGCCCGCGAGCCGCTGGACGTCTTTCCCTTCCTCTACATGGAGGGCCTCGACACCTTCTCCTGGGACGATCGCGTCCGCGCGGCGCTGCGCCAGTTCCTCGCGCGCGGCGGCACGCTGCTGATCAACAACGGGCTGGGACTCTCAACGTTCGACCAGGCCGTGCGGCGCGAGTTGGAACTGCTGCTGCCGGGCAGCGGGCTGGCGCCCGTGCCCCAGGACCATCCGCTGCTGGGCGCCTGCCGACCGGCGGGCGAGGTGCGCTTCACGCCGGCCGCGGTGAAGGACAATCCGGCCCTGGAGGGACCGCTGCTGGAGGCCATCACGCTGGACGGCGACCTGCGCGTGATCTACAGTCCCTTCGACCTGGCCTGCGCCTGGAGCGGCTGCGACTACCCTCTGGCGCGGGCCTACGAGGGCCCGGGTGGCGTGGCGCTGGGCATGAACCTGCTGGTCTACGCCATGACCCACTGAGCGATGCCAGCGGCCGATGCCAGCGATGCACACTACCGCCACGGCCGGCGCCTGGCGGCTGGCCTGGATCGCCTGCTGGATTTGATCTACCCGCGTATCTGTCCCCTGTGCGACGCGGTCTCCGACCGTCCCGGTCGCCTGATATGCTGGCGCTGCTTCGGACGGTTGCCGCTGCACACGGCCGACGAAGCCGTCTGCCGGCGCTGCGGCCTGGCGCCCGAGGGGCGCATCGAGGAGGACTTCCTCTGCGACGCGTGCCGCCGCGTGCCGCCGGCCTTCGATCGCGCGCGCGCGGCCGCGCCGTTCCGCGGCGGGATCCGCGACCTGCTGCATGCCTTCAAGTACGATGGCGCCACCTGGCTGCGCGCGGATCTGGTGGATTTCCTAGAGGGCGCCCTGCGCGCCTACTACGAACCGCAACTGATCGATCTGGTGCTGCCCGTGCCGCTGCACACGGGGCGTCTGCGCCGGCGCGGCTACAACCAGTCCGCGCTGCTGGCCACCGCGCTGGCGCGGCGCTTCGGGATCGAGTCCGTGCCGCGGCAACTGCGGCGGATCTGGGCCACGCCCACTCAAACGCGCCTCAGCGCGCCAGCGCGGCGCCAGAACGTCCTCGGCGCCTTTCATGTCCCGCATCCCGCATGGGTGCGCGGCCGCACGGTGCTGGTGGTCGACGACGTGATGACGACCGGGGCGACGCTGCACGAGACCGCGCGCTGCCTTAAACGCGCCGGCGCCTGGCGCGTCTGGGCGCTGGCTGTCGCGCGCGGCTAGGCTAGCGCTCCGCCAGCAGGAGGCGCGCGCGGGCGATGTCGTCGCGGACCTGGCGCATCAGGGCGGCGGCGTCGGGGAAGCGGATCTCGTCGCGCAGGCGGGCCAGGAAGGCGACGTCGATCGTCGCCCCGTAGAGGTCGCCCTCGAAGTCGAGCAGGTGGATCTCGAGCACGGGGGCTTTGGGACGGGCGTCGGCAAAGGTCGGGCGCCAACCGAGCCCCGCGACGCCGTCGACCGGGCGGTCGCCGATCCATGTGCGCACTACGTAGACGCCGATATTCGGCAGGACTTCGGCCGATGGGTTGAGGTTGGCCGTGGCCATGCCGATGGTCCGTCCGAGTCCGCGTCCGCGCACGACGGTCTCGCGGATGGTGTAGGGACGACCGAGCATGCGCGTTGTGTCGTCGATGGCGCCGGATTGGATGGCCTGGCGGATGCGGGTGCTGGAGATCGGCCGGCCCTTGAAGGACTCGGCCGGCACCACGACCACGCCGAAACCGTGCCGCGCGCCGAGGCGCGCGAGCAGGGCGGGCGTGCCGGCGCCGCGCGCGCCGAAGTTCCAGTTTTCGCCGCAGCGGATCTCGGCGACGGCGCGCCGGCCGCCGCAGAGCAGGTCGACAAACGCCTCGGGCGCGAGGGCGGCAAGCGCCTTCGTGAAAGGTAGCAGGAGACAGCCGTCGATCCCGGTCTCGGAGAGGCATTCCAGGCGGCTCGGCAGGGGCGTCAGGAGCGGCGGACGCCGTTCGGGCGCGAGCACGGCCAGGGGATGCTGGTCGAAGGTCAGCGCCCAGGCCGTTCCGCCGAGCTCCCGTGCGCGGGCGACCGTGCCTTCGAGGACGCGCCGGTGCCCGAGGTGGACGCCGTCGAAGAAACCGGCGGCCAGCACCAGCGGCCCGGCAAGTTCGTGGAAGCGTTCGGTCTGGACAAGGGTATGCACAGCAGCGGGGCGTTTCAGCGGGGCGCACCGCCGTCCACGACCGTCAGGACGAACAGGCGCGAGCCCCCGGGACGGGCGGGGAATCCGCCCAGGATCACCGGCTGGTCGCGGCGGACGGTGGCGACCGTGCGCAGGATGCGCCTGCTGCCGAGGCGGATCTGCACGGTCAGCCGGTCGGCACCGCCTTCGCAGAGCACCTGGTAGACGCCGACCCGCGCCAGTTCGCCGTTGGCCGGCAGCGGGAGGGTCGCGTCGGCATCAAGCACGTAGCTCCTGAAGGCCAGGGTTCCACGCAGCACGGCGAGCACGTCCTGCAGTTCCGGGGCTACGCCTTCGGACTCCTCATGGGTCGCGCGGATCATGCGAATCCTCAGGGTCTCGGCCTCCAACTGCGCGGCGGCGAGCATGGCGACCAGCGCCAGCAGCACCCGCCGCGCGGGTCGGTTCAGACGCGTGGCGCTCATTCCATGGACTCCGTATTGGGGGCGGACTCGGAAACGTCGAGGTTGGCGACCCAGAGGATGGCCGCATGGCTCTTCTCGTCGTGGAGGATCATCACGGTGCCATGTCCAGGATCGATCTCGTAAGAGTGGATTGCGGCGTTGGCCTGCACCGGTGCGGGCTGCAGGAAGAGCATCCAGGCGCCCAGGGCCAGCAGCGAGGTGGCGCCCAGGCTGCCCCAGGCCCAGAACCAGGGAGCCCTCCGCGTTTGCGCGGTGGAGGGCGGCGGGTGCTGGGGATAGAGGTGGCGGAGCGCCTGGAACCTCTCCCAGAAGCCTGCGGCCCCGGTGCACGGCACGGCGGAGCCGCGCCGCGCCATTTGCGCCGCGATTTCCGGCCATCCCGGCCTTTTATTCTTCATGGTTTGCGCTCCTCTTCCGCTTCGTCCGTCATTGCCCCTTCCAGCGCCTTCCGCAGCTTGCGTTTGCCGTTGAAGAGCCGCGACATCACGGTTCCGACCGGCAGCCCCGTGGCCGCGGCGATCTCGCTGTAACTCAGTCCGTCGCCATATCTCAGGAGCAGGACAAGACGGTGTTCCGGCGGCAACTGCCGCAGGGCGCGGTCGATCTCGTCGCCCACCTCCTGCCGCTCGATCCCTTCCGCGGGATGCGCGGCCGCGGTGTCCGCCACCTGCTCCAGCGGATCGCGTCCCGCCTCGTCCGGCTCGGGATGCACCTCGCGCCGTCGCTTGCGGCGGCGCAGGGCGTCGACGGCGCAGTTGTGCGCGATCCGGTAGAGCCAGGACTTCAGCGAGGCGCGCCCGTTGAACTGGTTCACCGCCTGCCAGGCCCGCAGGAAGGTCTCCATCGTCACGTCTTCGGCATCGTCCGGGCCGACCAGCCGCGCCGCCACGGCGTACACCATCGGCCGCAGCGCCTCGAAGGCGCCGGCGAAGGCCTCGGCATCGCCGTGCTGCGCGCGGGTTAGCCAGTCACCGGACAATGGCTCCATGACATAGACGCTTCAGGCGTCCCGCTTATTCACTCGGCGCCGCGGAATTTTCTGCCGCCCCTGGCGAAGCGGGGCGGCGGACGGCGGCCCTGGTAGCCGCCGGGAGCGCCGCGCCCGCGTGGCGCGAAAGTCTTGAAGGGGCGGTGGCGCGCGGGACGCGCCGGGCCGGCGCTGCCGGGATCGGCGTCGCGGATTTTGACGGGATTGCCGTCGAGCTGCGCTTCCCGCAGGCCGTCGCGTATCTGCGCCGCCGTGTCGGCCGCGACATCGAAGAACGTGTTGTTGGAGTTCATCCGGATGCTGCCGATCTGGCGCGACTGGATGCCGCCGTTCTCGCACACGAGCCGCACAATGGCCCCCTCGTTGACGCCGTCGGCGCGCCCGACGTTCATCTCGAAGGTATGCATCGGACCCGGCTCGCGCTCGGGGCGCGCCTGGGCGCCGCGCCGCGCGGCGGACGCGGCGGGGGCGCCGGCGTTAAGGTTCTGGTGCGAGACGTGGGCGCCCTTGACGCGCGCGAGCTCGTCAGCGAGCAGGCGCTTGAGCAGATCCTCGCGCGTCAGGGCGGCCAGGCGCGCGTCGACGGCGGGCAGGAATGGCGCCAGCGCCTCCTCGTCGATGGTCCGGGACGCCAGGCGCTCGGCCATGCCGAGCAGGCGCTGGCGGCACACCTCGGCCCCGTCGGGGACGAGCTGGTCGACGAAACGGATCTTCAGCCGCCGCTCCATCTGGCCGATGCGGTAGCGCTCGGCGGGGGTGACGAAGACGATCGAGAAGCCCGACTTGCCCGCGCGCGCCGTGCGTCCGCTGCGGTGCGTGTAGACGTCGATGTCGTCCGGCAGGTCGTAATGCACGATGTGCGTGATGTCGTCGACGTCGATGCCCCGCGCCGCCACGTCCGTGGCGATCAGCAGGCGGATGCCGCGGCGGCGGAAGCGTCCCATCACGCTGTCGCGCTGCGCCTGCGAGAGGTCGCCGTGCAGCGGCTCGGCCGCGTAGCCGTCGCGCGCCAGCATGTCGGCCAGCTCCTGCGTGTCGCGCCGCGTGCGGCGGAAGACGAGGCCGAAGAGTTCGGGCGTCATGTCGAGGATGCGGCGCAGGCTGGCGTAGCGGTTCGGGGCATGCACCGTGTAGCAGTGGTGCGTGATGTTCGGTGCCGCCTGGTTGCGGGTTCCGATCGTGACCTCCACGGGGTCATGCAGGTAGCGCCGGGCGATGCCGGCGACCTCCTTGCCCATGGTGGCCGAGAACATCCAGGTCTTGCGGCCCTCGGGGAGCGACTTCATGATCCGCTCGAGATCCTCCTGGAAACCCATGTCGAGCATCTCGTCGGCCTCGTCCAGCACGTCCACCTGGATGCGGCCGAGCTCGATGGCCCCGCGTTGGATGATGTCCAGCAGCCGGCCGGGGGTCGCGACGACGATCTGTGCGCCGCGGCGCAGCTCGTTGATTTGGAACGAAATGCTCGCGCCGCCGTAGACCGCCACGATGCGGAAGCCCTTCAGGTGCCTGGCGAACTGGCGCAGCTCATCCACGATCTGCAGGCAGAGTTCGCGGGTGGGGCAGAGAACGACGGCCTGCGGCACGCGTTCGCCGGCCTTGAGCCTGTTGAGCAGCGGCAGGCCGTAGGCGCCGGTTTTGCCGGTGCCGGTCTGGGCCAGGCCGACGAAATCGGTCTCGCGCTCGAGCAGTGCGGGAATCGTCTGCTCCTGGATGGGCATGGGTTCGACGAAGCCCATCTCGGCTATGGCCTGCAGCAGCTCGTCGCGGAGTCCTAATTCGGAGAATGTCATCGGCATCTCATTGGTGGTTGAGAGATTAGGATAGCATGAATCTGTCCCGATGCCCATGGAAAACCGTTGCAGGTGTACGGTTCAAAACGCTGATGGACCGTTGCAGGGCGCCATCTGCGCGACATCCCCAGCCGTTCAACGCTTAACGCTTAACGCGCAACGGGTGCGGCAGCACGAGTCGGCGAGCGTCGATCTCATGTGACGCCACGGGCGTCAGGCGACGGGCAAGCAAGCCCGGCCGGACGAGCCCCAACGCCAGCTTGTCGGTGCCGGCCGGCGTACCGGGATCAGGTCGTTCCTCACGAGGTTTTGGTTCAGGAATCGCCTC
>CAYPJN010000025.1:10854-14921 GCA_964411055.1 uncultured Lentisphaerales bacterium
GGTCGCAGCGTGTGTACCGTCGTGCAGGCGCGTCCCCACGGCGCCGATCCCCATCCGGTATCCAGCGCCAGCGGCTCGTTGAGCATGAAGGCGATCCGTCCATCCTTGTCCAGGGCATGGATGAAGAGAGTCAGCGGTTGCGGAAGCTCACCGGCGGCGACGCTCCAGTCGAACGCGACCACTGTCGCGGCATCCAGCCCCGGCGCTTCGCGCCAGCTTGAGATGCCGCACAGGCGCAGCCTGCCGCCGAGGAACGCGGCATCGAGCGGCACGGACGGCTGGCGCGCCGCGGACGGCCGGTTGCAGAATAGCTGCCCGGCATAGAAGGCGAGCGACGGCTCATCGTCGCCGCGCCCCGCCGCAGCGCGCAGATGGAATAGCACCAGCCCGCCCGCGCGCGTCTCCGTGGCGGCGACCCCGGCGCGTTCCAGCACCCCGCGGGTGCGGGCGGCCTCGACGGGAACGACGACCACGGCACTCGTCTCCGTCGCCGGCACGACGGCGCACCAGAGGGGATCCTCGCGTGTCAGCGCCGGCTCGCGCGAAGTCCACGCGGCGCCGCCCAGTTCCCGCTCCAGACAGTTGGCCGTCCAGCGGTCGCCGAAGACGCGCCGCACGCCGGCCGCCTTCACGGCGTCCGCAACCGTTGCGAAATCGACGGTCGGCGGCGGCTCGCCTCCGGTCAGTATCTGCAGTGTCTCGATGCATTTCCACGCCTGCCGTCCCAACAGCACGAGACGGATCTCCACTTCGGAGAGGAGCGCCGGCGCGACGCGCTGTTCCGCGCGCTCCGCCAGGCCGCCATAATAGAAGCGCGGCCCCGACCAGTAGTACCCGGAGTGCACGAGCTGGCGCGAAAGCGCGCGGCGCATGCCGGAAGTGTCAACGCCCGCGACGGACCAGGAGAAAGCCTCGCGCCGGCCGCGGGCGACCAGCCGCACGCCGCGCACTTCGACCGGTTCCCTGAACCGCACCCGCAGCAGGCATTCGCGCTCGGAACCCGCGGCATCCAGAATCGCATAGGTGGCGCCGCTGTCGTCCGTCAGCTCGCGGGTCCACTCCCCGCCGCGCCCGTCCGTGACGAAGGCGATGGCCGCGGCCGGCAGGGTCTGCGGACAGAGCGGAGGCGGCGCGGCGTGGTGATGCAGCCGGTAGCGCCCAACCCGCTCGTAGACGGCTCGGGTCTGAGTCTGCTCCAGAAAATGATCGAAGCCCCCCATGTTCTCCAGCACCCCGGGCGCCCGCGCCGCCTCCAGCCGCTCCAGGTAGGGGGCATAGCGCCAGATCTCCGGCGAGACGGCGCAGACGCGCCCGTCGGTCGCCCAGTTGATGCCGAAAAGGTCGAACTTGGCGAAGAGCGCCTCGTCCGCCCCGGGATGCTCCATGAGCAGGCGCGCCGACGGCAGCCATTCGCGCTGCCGGGCGGCGTGCGCCTTCAGCGTCCCCGCGCCCGCCGCCGCCAGCAGGCCGAGCGCCAGGGCTCCCGGCGCGCCCAGGGCCAGCGCGAGGCGGCGGCGCGCGCCGCGCACGGCACGGACGCAGGCGAAGCAGCGGACGACGCCGCATGCGGCCCAGACAGCGAAGACCGGCACCAGCGGCAGCAGGTAGCGCGAACTGGGTATGGCGCCGAAGGAGGAGAGCGTGTAGGCCAGCGTGAAGAGCAGCGTGTGGAGCAGCAGGCCCGCGGCCAACCGCCGCATCGGCGCCGCCGCGGCCTGGCGGCGCTCCAGCACCATGGGAACCAGCGGCAGCAGCGCCAGGAAGAGCAGTGGCAAATGCACCGCCAGCCGGGCACATCCCGGGGAAAGGAAGCCGTCCGCGCCGACCAGATCCGGCACTCTCTCCAACAGCAGCCGCGCCAGCGCAGCCGCGCTGGCGCGCAGTCCCGGCGCGGCCGGGGCGGAAGTCAACGAGGCCCAGCCGTGGCGCGCGTTCCAGAGCCACCATGGCAGGCTGCCGGCCACGAAGCCGGCCAGCGCCGGCAGCCATACGCGCCACGAGAAGAGACGCCACTTCAGGCGCGCTGCCAGCATGAGGCCGGCGGCGCCCAGCGCCGGCAGGGTCAGCCAGAAGTTCCAGAAGCCCAGGCCGCCCAGCAGGCCGACCACGGCGAGCCGCCCCGGCGCCACGCGTCCCCCCGCCGCCTCCGGAAAGATTCCTGCGTGCAGCAGCATGACTGTCAGCAGCAGTCCCAGCGCATAGCCGCCGCGCGGCGAGACCATGTAGTGGAAGAATCCCGGCGGCCCGACCACGCAGAGCGCCGCCGCAGAGATTGCAGCCCACGGCCCCGCCACGCGCCAGGCCAGTCGGAAGAGGGCCGCCACCACGGCAAAGGCGACGAGCGCGGTGCCGAGGCAGATTACGAAGGGCGACGCGCCGAAGAGGCGCGCCAGTCCCGCGCTGACGAGCGGCTCCAGCGATCCCATGTAGGGCTGGCCGTAGAAGAAGACCGGGAAATCGATGCCGCGCGCGATGTTGCGAGCCATCAGTACGACCACGCCGTAGTCGGGATTGGAACTGGGGGCGTACCACCAGGCGCCGGCGATGCGCGCTGCCAGGGCCAGCGCCAGAACCGCGGCGGAGGGCCACAGCCAGCGGCGGCCGGGCTGGCGTGCAAGGCGGCAGGTTGCGGATGTCGCGGGATTTGCCATCAGAAGCGGTTCCGGTAGCGGATCTCGATCCTTCTTGTGCCGTTGGGGCGGATGCCGATGAAGGTGACTCCCGGCTCGACCTCAACCGGCTCGATCCGCGCCGGGGGCGCGGCCGACAGGCGGTCGTCCCAGTTGTAGGCGATCACCGCCCGCGGCGCGCGGGGATTGTCGAGGGAGACGGAGAGGCGGTTGAAGCCGGCCCGCACCTCGCCGGCGCCCTCGCGGAAACGTCCGCCGGATTCCCTGACCCTGAAGACGACGTAGACGTTGTGGCGCTTCTCGAGCGGATCGCGGAAGACGGCCACCTCCTCGTAGTCGGCGGGGTGGGCGCGGAAATGCGCGAGGTAGTTATCACGGAAGGTGAGGACATGCGTCACTCCGTGCAGCCGCATGAAGCGCTCCATGCCGCCGGGACGCTTGCGGAAAGGCTCGGACGGATAGCCCGGCTCGACCATCCCAGCCGGAAACCCGTAGTAGTCGGCGGCCATCATCTCGCGCCCGGCCAGCAGCGGCAGGTAGGCGATGTGGCCGCGGCCATAGGCATGCACCACCGGACCGGCAAAGAGCAGGCGGCCGTCGCCCGGCACGTTCGCGCGCACCCAGGATGCCAGCTCCCGGATGCAGGGGCGGATGCCGGTGTAGGCGGCGGGGGTGCGGCCCGCGTAGTAGCGGGCGACGTTCGCCAGGCTGCAGACCAGCAGAGCCAGGATGGCGGCCCGGACCGCTGCCAGCCGCGGCGCGGGCGTATCGAGCGCGCGGCGCAGCCAGGCGGCGGCGGGCAGCACCAGCAGGCCGGCGGCCATGATCGCCATGCGCTCGAGCTGCATGTTGGGCAGGCAGACCGGCCCCGCCGTGAAGACGAGCGCCAGGAAGAGCAGCACGACGACCACCCAGCGCCGCAGCCGCTTCCACGGCATGACCCACATGCCGGCCGCGCCGGCCGCCAGCACCAGCGGGTTGACGTCCATAAGCAGCCCGGGTGCCAGCGAGCGGAAGCTGGCCCAGAGCCGCCCTGCGAGGGAGCCCTGTTCTGGGGCGGTCTCCAGAACATGCTCCATCACGGTTCTGCCGAGCAGCGCGCCCGCCGCCGTCGGCAGCAGGGCGGCGATCACCAGCAGCCCGGTCACGAGGAGCCGTCCGCGGACGGGTGGCCGACGCCAGCGGCGCCACGCGCCGGCGACCAGCAGGCCCAGCGGCAGCCCCAGCAGCAGCATGGGCGGCCACTGGCCCATGAGGAAGAGCGCGGCGAAGAGTCCCGCGAAGACCCCCCGCGGCGCGGGACGGCGGTGGATGGCCGCGTAGAGGAAGGCCAGTGCCGCCGGCAGCATGGCGCCGGAGAGCGAGGCGCCCACGGTGCCGAAATGCAGCATCCAGATGAAGAATATCCGGCTGCCGCAGAGCATCAGCAGGCCGCCC
>CAYPJN010000026.1:0-3091 GCA_964411055.1 uncultured Lentisphaerales bacterium
GGTGTGCTCAAGGCGTGCGGGATGCCTGCTGTCCGTATCCGCCGCCTGCTGCTGACGGAGGCGGCGCTGATTCTCGTGCCCGCCAGCCTGGCGGGCGGACTCTGCGGAGGTTTGCTGTCGCGCGGGCTGGTCTGGAGTCTCAACCGGGACTGGAGCGCGGCGGTCGCCGGAACGCGTGTGTGGCCGCTCTTCGATGTACCCTCCTTTCTGCTCGCCGCCGGCGCGGTGGGCGGGATCGCAATCCTGATGCTGGCGGGGCTCCTGCGGCGGCGCGTGCGCGAGCCGGTCATCACGCTGGTGCGTGGCGAGGCGCCGCGCGGGCGTTTGGCGTGCCGGCGTGCGTGCAACGACGGGGTGGAGCTATATGCCGCCGCGCGGCTGAATCTCCTGCGCGAGCCCGCGCGCAGCCTGTTGGTCGCGGCACTGCTCGCCGCCGGGCTCTTCCTGCCGATCGCCATCCTGGCGATGAAGCACGACCCGGCGGCGCACGCTGAGGTCGCGGCGGGCGGCTCTGGCGGGTTCCGCTGGCTGGCGGAGTCGCCCGCCGCGCTGAGCGCCGCGGACGGCGCGGAGACGCTCCGGGCGCACTGGCCCGGCGCTGCGTGGGTCGGTTTGCGCGTGAGGGAAGGGGACGGTGCCGAGTGCCTCAGCCTGCCGCGCGCGCAGTTGCCCGAGCTTCTGGGTGTGCCGCTGGAACAACTCGAAGCCCTGTGCGCGTTCGGCGACGTGGAGTGGCGCCGGCTGGCGGAACCCTTGGACGACGGCACGCTGCCGGCCCTGGCCGGCGACAAGACGACGTTGCAGTATGGCCTGGGCGCCAAGGCCGGCGCGGGGACGGGAACCGTCTACGAGTATCCGGCGGGGCAGGGGGGTGTCCTGCGCGTCCGTATTGTCGGAACGCTGCCACAGCGCGTTGGAGTGCTGCAGGGGAGGCTGCTGATCGACGAGCGGCGCTTTGCGGCGGCCTTTCCCGAACGTTCCGGGTACCGCCAGTGGCTGGTGAGGACGGGGCCAGGGCCGTGCCCGACGGGTCTGCTGCGCCAGGGGTGGGCGATCGAGAGCGTTGCCGAGCGCCTGCGCGCGCTGGGCGCGATGGAGAACAGCTATCTCGACATGTTCCTGGTGCTGGGCGGGCTGGGTGCGCTGTTGGGCGTGGCGGGTTTGGCCATTCTGCTCCTGCGCAACGTGGAGGCGCGGTGGGCCGAGCTGGCGCTATTGCGTGCCCTGGGCCTCTCGCGCCGGCGCCTGATGTTCTATCTGCTGGCCGAGCAGATGGGGCTGCTAACGCTGGGGCTGCTGGGGGGTGCGGTGCCGGCCCTGCTACTACTCGTTCCTGCCGTGGCCAAGCTGTCGCAGAAGGTGCCTGCTGGGCCTCTGGCGCTGCTGCTGCTGGGCTACGTGGCCATCGGGGCCGGCACGACGCTGGCCGCCGCCCGCCGCGTCCTTCGCCGTCCCCTGGCGCTCGCCCGGCTCACGGAATGAGGGTGGTATGAGTGGTGAGTTGTGAGTGGGGAGTGGTGGGAACCGCAGATGACGCAGAAGAGCGCAGCTGATGCGGATACCAAAGGAGAACTACGGATTACGCGGATTTCGCGGATGGGCGGGGAAGGTTGGGGCAGGCATTCCTGCCTGCCCAGGAGGTCGGCTTGACCTTGAGCCACCCATCCGGGTACACTTTTGCTGATGGATAGTGTGTGCCAAACGGTCTCCTTCACTCACTGGGCCAAAGAACCCGGAGACTACGGTTGCATTTACTAAAATGAGCAAACAAAGGAGCCAGCCATGAAGACATCCGCGGTGTTTCTCACACTTGCGCTTGCTTGCGCCTACGCGCAAGGCGCCATCTACCTCAAGGCCGACGCCACCGGCGGCAACAACGGCTCAAGCTGGTCTAACGCGTTAACCAATTGGAACGACGCGATCGTGGCGCTGAATGCGCTCCCGGAAGGCGCCGACCGCACGCTCAATATCGCGCAAGGCGTCTACAGGCCGGTTGACGACTCCTCGACCTCTACGAACAACTACGTCTACGGCACCGGGTTCGTGATCCGCGGCGGCTACCGGGCGTCGGAGGACGGCGACATGGTACGCGACATCGACGCCTACGCGACGATCATCTCCAGGGTATCGAACGTCAACAACCTCAAGTGGACGCATGTAGAGATCGATCCCGACACCGGCGCCGTCACCGAAACGACCACGACGTCCTCGGTCTTCACCGACTACGTTTTCCAGATGCCGCCGTCATGCACCGGTCGGTACGACACGTACTACAACGCGACGAGCAGCGGCTGCAAACCGCTGTCGGTCGGGACAGGCGCCTCGGGCACGGTCGACGGGCTTTACTTCGTCGGCTTCGGCCGCGACAGCAGCACCTCGGGCGTGGTGCAGTACCGGAACGGCTGCGGCGAGAACTGGCTCTCCAACTGCACCTTCACCTGCAACTATACCCAGGGCGGCGCGATCTCCGATAGCGGCGGCACCGCCGCGTACCGCCACATTTCGAAGTGCCGCTTCATCGGCACCACGTTCGCATACGGATCCAATCCGGCGATCTCTTCGTCAGGCAACACCATCATCGAGGAGTGCCTCTTCATGGGCTGCGTCAACAAGGGCAATCAGGGGGCGGGGCCGGTCGTGGCGCTGGGGCCTCAGGGTTCGGTGGTGCGCCGCTCGGTCTTCACCCGCAACGCGATGATGCCCAAAGGCGTCAACCAGACCGACACCATTATCGGCAGTGGCAACGCCGTCTGGGAGGACTGCATCATCACCAACAACGCGGGATGCTACACCAACGGGGCGGCCCCGGTTGTCGTGTCGCTCGCGAAGGAGAAGAACACCACGTCCGGAGAGATGCGCGGATGTCTCGTCGCGGACAACATTTCGTTCTTCACGATGTCGGGCGGCGCGGCCTACCGCATGATGGGCGTCAACAATACGACCTATGACAACAATCCGCTGGTCGAAAACTGCACATTCGCGAACAACCGCCTTGTCGCGACCGTGAACAACCTCGCTGCCGGCAACGAAGCCATGATGGCGTTTTTCGGCAACGGCACGACGACCTCCAAGAGCACGTGGCTCTCCGTCG
>CAYPJN010000026.1:3101-14419 GCA_964411055.1 uncultured Lentisphaerales bacterium
GCAGGGGCGGAAGGGAGCACGGTGGTCACCTGCCGCGGTATCGCCATCAGCTCGCTCGGGGCATTGTCCAGCCAGGCCGGCGTTGCGAACTGCACGTTCCTCGGGCCGGTGGATGGTGTCTGCGACTTCATGCAATACGGTTCACAGGTTCAGACGAGCACGCTGCTCAACTGCATCTTCACTACCGAGGATCCAAACTGCGTCATGTCCCCGATCCGCACCGACACCCCGTCGCAGTTGAGCGTCATCGACTGCGCGATCGAGAACCTATACCCGGACTTCCAGCCGACCGACTACGGCACGCTCTCGGGCGTCACCTACGACCACGTGCCGGTGAAGGCGGCATCCGCTGGGAGCGTACTCTATGCACTTATTCCGGCAGTGAAGACTCCGGACATCCGCTCGACGGCAGACGTCTCGCCTAATGCGACACGCACCTCGACGGTGCCCGCGTCCTACGCCTACCGGCTCAAGGAGACCGAGACCTGGCTGCCGCTCGTCTCCAAGCTCGGGACGGGGGTGACCGGGGCCGGAGGGGCCTTGCAGGATGCCTTCGGCACGACGCGCCCCCAGGGTTCGTTCACCCGCGGCGCTTCGCAGGCTCTCGACACAACCGCCGCCAGCGGCGCGAATCTGGTTCTGCGCCGCGCGCCAGTCTCGGCCGGCACGCTTTCCACGCCCGCAAACCAGGCGGTGGCGACGGGCACGGCAATCGCGCCGGTGACGGCCACGAGCGAAAACGTCTTCTCGGGCTGGTACCGGACGGACGACTCGCTCTACTCCGCGGCGAATCCGCTCGTCATTTCCGCGCTCGACGCGGATCTCTTCCTAACCGCGAAGTTCACCACCAAGTCCGTTGCGCTCACGTTCAACCTTGGCGAGAACGCGACTTTCGATGCATCCGGCTCGCACTCCTTTGTCACCAACGTCTCAGCCGGCGCGTCCTTCCCGGAGATCCCGGCGTTCACCGTGGACGACGGGTGGTTCTTCGCCGGCTGGATCGGTCTGCCGTCCGTCGTTCCGGACGACGACACGACCTATTTGGCAAAGGTGATCACCAAGTCGACGCGCACACTGTATGTCGCGCCGACGGCGGCCGGCACCGGGGACGGCAGCTCGTGGGAGAACGCGACGGACGATTTCGCTGCGGCGTACGCGGACGCGGGAACCTACGTGGGCGAGGTACGGCTCAAAGGCGGCGTCTACACGCTGGCGTCGACGATCAAGATGCTGCCAAACGTCACCGTTGTCGGCGGCTGCGACGACAATGAGACGATTTTCACCGGCGACGTCAACGGGGACAATTACTGGAAGGCAGGGGACGCCACGGCTGCGGGGGCGGTCTGGACAGATGGTGTGTTCAACAGTCCGAACCCCGACGCGGCGGACAAGTTCTGGGCAGCGCGAAGCGTGAGCGGAACCGACGACATCTGGTACGGCTTTTTGAACTCTCTCGGCGAAAGCGCGACCAATGCGGTCTTCCGCAACGTGACCTTCACCGGCTTCGCCAGATCCGCGATCTTCGGAGAAACCGGAGACGTCGACGGTCTCGTCTGCGAGGACTGCAAGTTCCTTGCGAACGGCACCGCCCGCAATTCCGAATACCGCACGGTGCAGTTTGCCGTCGGCGCTAAAACAGCATTCCGCGCATGCGAATTCACCGGCAACTACTCCGTCTACAAGACCAGTTTCTCAGCCGAGGGGAACACCAACGAGTTCTCGAACTGCGCCTTCGACGCCAACAGCGGCCTCGTGCTCAACTTCACCTTCGCCTGCGAAACCAACGTCTTCGACGTGACGAACTGCGTCTTCACGCGCAACTACGCGTCCGGTACGGCGATCCTCTACATCGACTCGACGAGACATTGTCCCGTCAGCCGCATGTCCGACTGCGCCATTTCCGGCACCCGCACCGAGGGGGCGTGCGTCTTCGTCAATGGCAGCAATAACCGGAACGGCGGCGACTACTGGGGAGCGCCGGTGCTGGAGATCGAGCGCTGCTCCTTCACGGACAACCTCCGCACAACGGCCTCCGACGGCCCGCTGCTTTTCGACGACTCCGGCCGCTACTACTGGTCGAACATCGTCGGGTGTTACTTCGCTCGCAACACATGCACCAACACTTCGAGTGGGACCGCCGCGCTTGTGAGAAACATCTCATACAACAGGCACTGCTTCATCGGCTGCACCTTCGAGGATAACGAGGTGGTCGCTACTGCGGAAGGCGCCACCGCGGCGATCTTCCAGAACGGTTACATTTATACCGCGCAGCACATCTTCGGTTCGGTCTTTGCCCGCAACCGCGTTCTCGCGGTCACGGAAGGCAACGCCGCGGAGTTCTACAACACTGCCACTGCGGGCTCCAGCGGTTTCAGAATTTTCTCCACCGTGGTCGACGAAGCGAACGGACAGCCGCTGCTGAAGGTATCCTCGGGTGCCTTGAGCAGTGCCGCGTTCCGCAGTTGCGCGCTCACCGGCTACGACGAGACGTTGTGCGCGATTCTTCCGACGTTCACGGACTGTCATATGGGCAGTGCGGGGGTGAAGGCGCGTTCTGAAGTCGGCGCGAACGGCATCCGTTCGCTCGGGCTCCGCTCGACCACTTCCTGCCGCTGGCTCGGCGTTCCGGTGTGGAAGCAGAACGTGGGAGACGCAACCTACTGGTACTACGACAAATACAATGACGCCAGCAAGGTGTTCGTATCCATCGGCAGAGGGACGCAGTCATCGGCCGCCACGGTCGGTGCCTACGGCGTCGGGCTGGGCGTTCCGCCTGCACCGGACGCCCGGGGAGCTGCGCGCAAGTACCAGATCCTCACCGACGCGACGTATGGCAGCGATCCGCGAGTCGCGCCAGGCCCGGTGAACGCCGACCCGCTCGACTTCTCCATCATGGTGCGGTGAGCGATACGGGCGCGATCTGCGTATACCTGCCGCCGTCGGCGAGGAATTACTGCATCTCGAAGTCCCTTGTGATCGGATCCGGCCAGGAACTCAAGCTGGATCGTTTTACCGTCATCCGGCTTGCCCCCAAGTCGGACTGCCCGATGATTGAGAACCGTGGCTACCGGACGGGGAGCGAACGAAACATTGCCCTGACTGGCGGCATTTGGGACATGGACAACGTCAATCAGTCGCCGAAACAACGTCTTCATCGGCGATTGGACCGACCGTGGCGAATAAATCTATGCTTTCAAGCATTGTGCGCTAGCCGCGCCGGGCATGGGCGCGGCCGGCGTCAAAGGCCGCGAGGTTGGCCGCGTGGTGCTTCTCCGGCAGCGCGGCGCGGATCGCCGCGTGCCACGCCTCGGCGTCCAAATCCAGCGAGGCGCTCAGGACGCCCAGCATGGCGACGGCATCCATGCGCGCCGGGCCGTGCTCGAACGCGGCCAGGCAGTCGCTGGTCAGCAGGCGCCCGCCGGGTTTCAGACGGTAGCGGTTGTTATCGATCTGCGTCGGCTCCATGACCAGCAGGATGTCGGCCGCGCCGTCGGGAACCATCGGGCTCAGGACCTGTTCGCCGTAGCGGATGTCGGTGTTCACCGATCCGCCGCGCTGGCTCATGCCGTGGACCTCGGCCTTCTTGACGTCGTGGCCCGAGCGGAAGGCGGCGTCCGCCAGGATGTCCGAGGCCTTGACGATGCCCTGGCCGCCGAGACCGGCGATGACGATGTTGACGGTGTGCATTTCAGGAATTCCGTGTAGGGGGTCAGGCCTTGGCGTCGGCGTTGGCGGCGTCGTACTGCTTGATCTTGACCGCGGCCAGGATGCAGGGCCGACGCGCGACGATCACCCAGAGGCCGCCTTCGAGCGCGGCCCGGTCAAGCGCCGCGCCGAGCGCCTGGGGGTCGGCCACGTGGTCGAGCACCACGACATTGGGCACCCCCATGGCCTTGACCGTCGCCTCGATGCTGATCCTGTGAGCCGGGCCGTGCAGGAGGTCGCGCCCGGTGGCCGGGTGCTCCTGCATGCCGGTCATGGCGGTCGTGCCGTTGTCGAGGATCAGGACCACGTGCCCGGTCGGCGGCGGATTGTAGATCATTTCGGCGATGCCGGTCAGGCCGCTGTGCATGAAGGTGCTGTCGCCGATGACGCTCACGACGCGCTGCGCCTCGGCTTCGGGCAGGACGTGGCGCAGGCCGAGTCCCGCCGAGATGCTGGCGCCCATGCAGACGGTGGTGTCCATCGCCTGGTAGGGCGGCATGACGCCCAGCGTGTAGCAGCCGATGTCGCCGCTGACGATGGCCTGTCGGTCGCGCAAAATCTCGAAGGCCGTGCGGTGTGGGCAGCCCGGGCAGAGCTGCGGCGGCTTGCCGGGTGGCGGCGGCGCCTCGGGTGCCGTCTCGCCGGCCAGCAGGCGCGCGACGCGCGTGACACTCATCTCGCCGAAGCGGTAGACCGGAGGGTTGCGCACGGGGTTGGCGCCGGCCAGGACGCAGCCCTCCCAGAGCACGGGATCCCCTTCCTCGACCACATAGGTCCTGGCATGGGCCGCGGCAAAATTCCGGACCGCCTGCTCCGGCAGGGGATGGGCCATGAAGATTTGCAGCACCGGCGCGTCGGGAGCGGCCTCGCGGGCCAGCACAGTGCCGATGCCGCTGGCGACGATACCGCGTGTCGCGCTGTCGCGGCCCGCGGCCGGCGCGTGCCTCAGGATGCCGTTGCCGTCCTTTTCGGCCCAGGCGCGGATCGCCTCGAGTTTCTCGCGCAGGCGGCGGTGGGCGGGACGGGCATGTCCCGGCACCATCACGCGATATGAAATGTTGCGCTCGTAGCGCGGCGCGGGCGGCGGGGCGAAGACCCGCCGCGCGACGATGGTCTTCGAATGGCTCACGCGGGTGGTTATACGCAGGAGCACGGGAATCTGCCAGCGCTCAGAGATCTCGACTGCGTGCGCCAGGCAGTTGTAGGCCTGCTGCGAGTCGGCCGGTTCGAGCATCGGGACGCCCGCCGCGACCGCATAGCGCCGCGAGTCCTGCTCGTTCTGGCTCGACGCCATGCCGGGGTCGTCCGCGACGACGATCACCAGCGCTCCGTCGACACCCGTGTAGGCCACGGTGAAGAGCGGATCGGCAGCCACGTTCAGCCCGACGTGCTTCATGGTCACCAGCACGCGGGCGCGGGCGAAGGCCGCGCCGAGGCCGACCTCGATGGCCACCTTTTCGTTCGGCGACCACTGGGCGTGTCCGCCAAGGGAACCGAAAGTCTCCAGGATCTCCGTGCTCGGCGTGCCGGGGTAGCCGACGCCCAGGGCGAAGCCGGCATCCCGCGCGGCCCAGGCAATGGCCTCGTCGCCGTTGAGCAGCAGGCGTTGCGAGTGTTTCTGCATAAGTGCAGGAAAGGTAAACTGTCGAGGACTGGAAGTCAAGGGAGATCGGGTGATCGGTGATTTGAAAAGGGTGTTATTCAATCTTGTTGATGGGTGAGAGGCTAAAGAGGCGGGAGTGTTGGCGGGCGATTCGCTAATGAAGCGGTTTTTTTGTGGTTCAATATGGTCTTCTTGTCATAAGACCTTGGGGGAAGCCATGCCCCCCCCCAGAATGCCCATCAGCTTGAACGAAACTTTTGCCCGGCACAATTAACCATCCCAAGCTTTCCAAGGCCTGTGCCGACATCTGGTGTGGCATGGGGATTGCTGACAGGCCTGAGAGACTGGATTTCCCGAAAGGCATGGTCATGAAACAATACTGGTTAGCGCGGGGCCTCTGTGCCCTTCTGACGGTTGCGCCCCTTGTTCTGCAGGCGCAGGTCGAGCAGTTAACGGATTGGCAGCGGAAAGGATTCCTGGCCCGGTTGCCGGAACTGGCCGCGCAAGCGCGGGGTGCCGCCTTGCGGACGCACTTGCAGAGGGTCGGCGCACCCGCCACCCCTGCGGCGCGCCAAGCCGCGGTCAACGCCGCGCGAGTGGCGCTGGATGTCACTAACGTCGCCGTCCAGGCGCCCTTCGTGCACTACGCCGTGCCGCCGATGGGCGAGTACCAGCGGCTGCCGGATCTCTACCCCGTCGACGGCGAGGCGAACGTTCCGGTGCGCATTGTCGCGGCGCAGGGGGAGTACGAGCCGGGCGCCTTCACGGTCTACCCGCTGGCCGACCTCGGCAAGGTGGCCCTCTCGCTGACGCCCTTCCGGAACGCGGAGGGGCGCACCTTCCCGGCGGAGCAGCTCGACCTGAAGCTGCTCAAGGTCTGGTACCAGAACAAGAACGCGTGGTACAGCTACTTTGGCGACACGGGCTTCAAGCTCGTGGCCGAGCTGCTGCTCAACGACGAGGATCTCATCCGGGTCGACGAGGCGCGCGAGGCGAACTACGCGCGCCTGACGGCTCCGGACGGCAAGGTGACCACCCGCTGGCTCAACCCGCCCCGCGAGATGGACGTCCGTTTCCCCTGGCACTACCGCAAGACGGGCGTCTTCGCGCCGATGCGCCCGGACTTCGCCGACGCCGCGGCGCTGCAGCCCGTTGCGCTGGGCAGCGGGCGCTTCACGACCTTCTTCCTCACGGCGCATGTCACGACCAACACGGCTCCGGGACTCTATACGGGATCTGTGCGACTGGCGCGTCAGAACGCGTCCATCGGAGAGATCCCCGTGGCGATCCGCGTGCTGCCCTTCGCCCTGCCCGCGCCCAAGTGCTACTTCGACACCGACAAGGATTTTCTTACCGCTTCCTACAGCTACATTAGCCTCGACATGATCATGGAGGAGAACGGCGGCGACCTGGAACTGGCCAAGCGCCAGATGCGCGAGGTGCTCCGCAACCAGGTGACCCACAACCAGGTCATCCACTGGATGCGCGGCGACCGCGATCGCGAGAACCGGCTGATGATCGACATCATGCGCGAGGTCGGCATGCGCACCGACGTGCTCCTCGGCGGCGTCGGCGTCCGCAGCGGCGGCAGCCGGACCGATCGAGATGCGGCTGCCCGCCGTGCCGCCCAGTGGTTTGACCAGGTTGCCGGCCACCACAACGTCTTCATCGGCTACGGCGACGAGCCGGGTTCGTCGTGGTTGGTCGGAGCACGCCCGGTCTACGAGGCGTACCAGCGCGCCGGCTTCAAGTTCATCATTGCGGGCGGTGACTCGGTCTTCTACAAGGCCGGCTACCTCTACGACTGGCACAATGTCGCCAAGTGGCCCGAGGTCGACTCCTCGACGCGCATCTGGAACGAGGTCGGCAACGCGCACGTGGCCTGGTACGCGGCGATGCACGTCGGTCCCGAGAATCCCGCTTTCAACCGGCGGCAATATGGCCTGGCCAACTACCTGGCCAACTACAGCGCCACCTGCAACTACGCCCACCACTTCGGTTCCTACAATGACGACCGGACGACCTACCGGCCGATGGTCTTCGCCTACGGGGTTCACGGCGGCGTGCTTGACACGATACAGTGGGAGGGGTACCGCGAGGGCATCGACGACATCCGCTACGCGACGGCACTCAAGCGTCTGGCGCAGGCGGCGGCCCGGTCGCCCAACCTCGAGACGCGCTATGCCGGCAACAAGGCGCTGCAGTACATGGCCACGCTGAGCCGCACCGAGGGCGACTTGCAGGCCGTACGCTACGAGATGATCCAGCGCATCCTCGCCCTCCGGGAGATGCGCTAACCGCTGATCTGAAAGGACAAACGCCATGACAACCTACACGCGCTCCCTTTTCCGCCTGCTCGTCCTGGGCGCAGCGGCGCTCGGCGCCGGACTTGTCTCCGCCGCGCCTACATTCCGAAACATAAAGCCGCTGCCCCTAATCACCGAACGTCCCGCGGCGGCCATCGATGCGGAGACTAAAAAAGCCTTTGACGCCGCGCTCGCCGCCTGCCGCGAGCTGGCGCGCGACAGCGGCAAGGCCGCCGAGGCCCGCGCCGCCTTCGAGGCGCTCGTCAAGGCGCAGACGGTCGAGAATCTGCGCGTGCAGGCGCTTGAGGCCTATGCCATGTTCCTCTACAACGACCGCGCGCGCGCCTTCGACGCGCAGGCCCTGGAAGCCTTCGACCAGCTCCTGGCCCTGCGTGGCACGCTGACCAGCCAGGTGAAGACGTGGCTTGGACTCAAGCAAGCCGTGCAGGTGCGCCAGCAGCAGCACGCGGCGGCCTTCGAGACGATCATGGCGCGGTTGGCGGTGCCCGAACAGAGCGCGGATGAGATTGCCGCGCTCAAGCGCCAGGCGGTCGAGACACTCGCCGCGGCAAACCGGGCGGCCGACGCCATCGCGCTGGCCCGCGAGGTCGTTCAGGACGCCGGCGCGCCGGTCGCCCTGCGCTGGACGCTCGGCCGGAAAGCGGCGGAGTGGCTGCGGCGGAACCTGGAACAGCCGGCCGAGGCGGAGACGCAACTGGACGAACTGCTTCGGTTGCCGCTGGATGCCGCCCAGCGCGCGGCCGTGCGGCAGGACCTGATCTATGTCGTGACCCACGTGATCAAACCGCGCAACCTCGACGCCGTCGAGGCCCGTTCGCTGGCGCTGATCGACGACGCGGAGGCGCCCGCCGCCATCCGCGGGCGGGCGGCGGCGGATCTGTTGAACACGTTCTATGGCGAGCGCGGCGCGGCCCAGAAGGCGTGTCCGGTGCCGGTTGCCGAAAAGCTGCTGGCCCAGGGCGTGCTGGCGGTCGGCGAGGAGATCCGCCTGCGCGAGAGCCTGCAGCGCACCCTGGACGCGCTGGGTCGTGGTGGTGATGCCCGGGCCCAGGCGGAGATTATCCTGGCCAACACCAACGCCCCCGCCGCCAGCCGCGTGGCGGCCAACGCCAGCCTGGCGCAGACGGAGATCGAGGCGGGCGACTATGCTGCCGCCGAACGGCGGCTGCGGCAGTCTCTGGGCTTCCCGGGGCTCAACACGACGCTGGTGGCCCAGGTTCTCGAATCCGTCGGCCGTCTCTATCTCCTGCAGGAGCAGGAAGACAAGGCATTGCCCATCTACCGGGAGTCCTACCGTTTCTTCCAGACGCCCGACATGACCAACCGCGTCATCCGGCTCTGCGCAGGGGCGCTGACCGAGGCCCTGCGGTTCGAGGAGGCCGCCAGTCTCTGGCTCGGCCAGGGCGACCGGCTCGCGGCCGCTGCCGTGCTGGCCAGCCAGTTTTCGCCGTTCGGTGAGCGGGCGCGCGAACTCCGGCTTCAGGTGATCGAGGACGCGAAGGGCCCGCGGGAGGCGCGCGCCGACGCCTATCAAAGCTTCCTGACGCATGATCCGCGGGATGTGCCCGTCGCGGTCAAGCATCACGAACTCTTCATCCAGTCCAACACCAACCGGGCCATATCCACCTTCGTCAACCGCATCACGCAGAGCGGGAGCGGCACCGCCTACTTCGGGGATTTCGAGGGCACGCTGCGCTACCTGGGCTGGCTGAAGCCGCTGGTGACGCCCAACCTCGACTTCAGGACAACGCTCTGCGGGATCAACGCCTATGCCGCGCTGGGACGCCTGGACGAGGCTGCGGCCCTGGCGCGCGAGGCGCAGGTCTACGTCGGCTTCACCCCGCAGGAGACCTACCAGATGAAGGTGACGGTCGCCGCGCTGGGCCTGCGCGATCCGCGGGCGGAGGCGTCCGCGGTCAAGACGAGCCTGGCCCGTGCGGAAGCGGCGGCCGCGAAGGAGCTGGCGCTCTCGCCTGCGCAGCGCGCGAAGACGCTGGCCAGTGTCGGAGCCACGGTTTTGCAGGCGAACCTGGAGAACTCCGCCCGTGCAGTGGCGGATCTGCGTGAAGGGCTCTTCGTGCCGCAGCCGCGCAAGCGCTACACCGTGACATTCAGCGAACGTCCGATCACGGGCATCGACACCTGGGACAGTGTGGCACCCAAGACGGATCGGCAGCTCCTGGACCGAACCTATGGGGGAAACATGGAGTTCCTCGCGACTGATGTGGCCACCGGCAACCGCGGCGAGGGCATCGGCGCCGGCGCCGGCGGCGGCGCGGCGCGGCGCAAGCCCACCGAACTCTCCTTCATCTGCGATGTCAACGGCCTGCACTTCCGGTTCGACGCCTACGACGACCGCGCCGCCGAGGTGAAGGCAAAGCTGCTGGGGGCGGGGAGCTACGAGGGCTACATCGCCCCCGGCGAAAACCAGCCCTACCTCTGTTTCCTGGTCGATCTGCAATCGGGCAAGGTGGGGTTGTACAACACGACCTACGACAACATGCACCACAGGCGCGTGCCTGTCGAAGAGACCACCCTCTGGCGCGGCGAACACCGCTTCCGGGACGACGGCTACACCACCTACCTCTTCCTCTCCTGGGAGGCCTATGCCGAGAAGATTCCGGAACCCGGAACGGTCTGGGACTTCGAGAACGCCCACTGGGGGCGCGAGGGGAGCACCACCTGGAACGGACTTGAGTCGATCCACGGCCGCTCTACGTGGGGCGCCATCGTCTTCGACATTCCCGCCGCGGGGCGCGCCGCCATCAAGCGCCAACTGGTCTTCAACGCCCTGGCGCGCTACAAGGCGGAAAAACGCACATCCCATCACCACGAGGGCGTGCTCGACCACTGGCTGGACGCGGCGGTCGGCGATCCGGCCTTCTATGCGGCGCGGATCAAGCCCCTCGTGGACCGGCTGGATGCCTGCGTGCCGCTCGTCAAGGCCGGCATGACGGACGCCGAAGTGGATAAGGTCTACAACGAGGCGCTCTTCGGATGGAACAACCTGCGCCACCTTGTGGCCGAGGAGCGGCGCAAGTACCTCGCCGCCGAGCTGGCAAAGTAGCGCCGGGCAGTTACCGGTTTCCCGGATGCTAGTGACTGTGCTACGCTTGCGGCGCAGGATACGTCAATGACGGCGTCGAACGGGTAGGCAATGACGATGCCGATCCCCGGTTTACCGACGTGGTCGCCGGCGATTTCAGCCTGCGCGGCAGTTCGCCCTGCATCGACAAGGGATTCGACTTCGACTGGATGAGCGATGTTGTATATTCATTGATGCGAGAAGCTCAGCCCCCACTTGGAGACGTGCTTGAGGAAGCGGAGCAGCAGGTGCGCCAGCAGCCCGATCCAGACCTGCCACTTGACCGCCTTCTCGTTGTAGCCGACGAAGTCGGCAAGCTGGAGCGTCTGCTTGAACTCCTTGAAAAAGCTTTCGATGGCCCAGTCGATGCAGTCGAGCGAAAGCTTCAGCGTGTTCGAGTCGATGGCGAAGATGTCGCGCTTCACAAGGAAAGGCGCGGAAAGGCGCGGGGTTTAGGGTGGGGGTGACATTATTACCCCCACCCCCTATAATAAACGCCACTCGTGGGTGTCGGACCGTTTCCGGGTAAGCCTATGGGATGATAGAGGCTCTTGCAAAACCCCCCGGTCGCTGCGCCAACATGCGCATGTAAGCAACC
>CAYPJN010000027.1:0-9822 GCA_964411055.1 uncultured Lentisphaerales bacterium
CCCTCCGGATTCGCCCTTGACGACGATTACGCCGTGTCGTACGCTTACGACATGTACGGGCGCTTCCATTCGGTTGCATCTGCGGCATCTGCGACATCTGCGGTTACCTTCACGTACAGTTACTAATCTTCCCAAAATAGTATGGACATAGAATGGATGTCGTGCTATCATTCTCGGCATGAAGCAAGACGCAAGGACCTTGACGCACGAGTCGCTGACCGAGTTGCGTCGGCGCGGAGTCGCCAGCGTGCAGGACGGGCACACGCCTGACGAAGTGGCTGAGACGCTTGGGGTCAGCCGGGCGGCCGTTTTCAGTTGGCTCGCGATGTACCGCGGTGGCGGGTGGGATGGCCTGCGCGCCCGCAAGCGTGGCGGGCGGCCTCGGAAACTGACCGCGAAGCACGTGAAATGGATTTACAAAACCGTTGTTGGAAAGAACCCATTGCAGATGAAGTTCCCCTTTGCATTGTGGACGCTGGACTTGGTGCGGGTCGTGATTCGGCGGCAGTTCGGCATCGAGTTGAGCCGTTCGTCCGTCGGTCGGCTGATGGATCAGCTTGGCTTGAGCGCTCAGCGCCCCCTGTGGCGCGCCTACCAGCAAGATCCGAAAGCCGTGGCGAACTGGCTGAAGAAGCAGTACCCTCAGATTTGCCGCGAAGCGAAGGTTTGCGGGGCGAACATCTTCTTTGGGGATGAGGCCGGTGTGCGTTCGGATGCGCACAGCGGGAAAACGTGGGCTCCTAAAGGCAAGACGCCCATCGTTTCGACGACGGGAGCGCGCTTCGGCATGAACCTGATATCCGCCGTGAGCCGGAGGGGCCAGCTTCACTTTGCGGTTGTCGAGGGGCGCGTGACGGCGGAGGTTTTCGTCGAGTACCTGAAGCGCCTGATTTTCAACCGGAATCGCCCTGTCTTTCTGATTGTCGACGGTCATCCGACGCATAAGTCGGTGATGGTCAGAACATTTGTCGAATCCGTCGGCACCAGACTGCGCCTGTTCTTTCTGCCCCCGTACTCCCCGGAACTGAACCCCGACGAGTTGGTCTGGAACGACCTGAAGAATCACACCCTTGGGCGCAAGGTCATCGCCGGCCCGGATCAGATGAAGCGGGAAGTCCTTGCCCGACTGCGGTGGATGCAGAAGACACCAAACCATGTCGCATCCTTCTTTCGCGCACCGGAAACAAAATACGCAAGTTAAGTCCATTCTATTATGGGAACATTAGTATGAATACACGAATAATTCTTACAATCGCGGCGGCAGTATGCGCCGCGGTTCCGCTGCTGTCCGTCGCACAAATGGAGCAGTTCTCGCGCGACGACTACGAACGCGCCCAGAAAGAAATGAAGACCGTCAATCAAGAGGTCTCAAATCAGGCCCTCAAGGCCTACCTCAACGGTCTGAAGCCCACAAAGGAGAATAAAACGGCCTTCATCACCGCTCTTCGCGTGGCAAAGGACGCAAAAGGCAAGGAGTTCAAAAACCTTCTCTACTACACCGTTCCAGCGATGAGCGAGATGCAGCGTCTGCCCGACACATACCCGCTTGAGGGCAAACTACTCGCTCCGGTCCGCATCATGACTGCCGGCGAGGAATACGAGCCGGGCTCCGTCGTATTTTTCCCGCTCGAGGATCTAGGCAAGGTCACGATGACCGCCAACGACCTTAAGACTAAGGACGGCAAAACCTTCCCGAAGGCCAATCTCGACATCAAGGTGATAAGGGTCTGGTACCAGAATAAGAACGGCTGGTACGCATACTTTGGCGACAACGGCAACAAGCTCTGCCCCGAACTGCTTCTCAACGACGAGGACCTCGTCAGGGTCGACACCGCCACCGAGAGCAACTACGGCCGCGTCACGGGCAAGGACGGCAAGGTCTCCTACAAGTGGATCAACTTCTCCGCGAAAGTCCCCTCTCGTCCGTCCGACTACTACTACGGCGCCGACATGTTCCAGGCGATGGTTCCCGGCTTCTCCGACGCCAAGACGCTCCAGCCGGTCTCCCTCGACAAGGGCATGATGAAACAGATCTTCATCACCGCCTACACGCCGAAGACGCAGCCCGCCGGTCTCTACAAGGGCACGATCGCCGTACGCGGCGCCAAGTGCTCGCTCGACATTCCGGTCGAGATCCGCGTTCTCCCCTTCGAACTTCCGAAGCCCTGTGCCTACGACAATCCCGAGAAGGAGATGCTAGTCACCTTCTATAACTACACCTACTTCCACAAGATCAAGGAGCTCAACGGCGGCGACCAGAAGCTCGCCGAGGAGCAGCTTTACCAGACGCTCGTCGACCAGGTCAAGCACGGCCACACCTTCAACTGGATAAGCCCGCGCATGAGCCGCGGCAACTGCGCCGGCGACTACGAGTTCGAGAAGATTATGGAACTCTCAAAGAAGGCCGGATGCCGCATGGACATCGTACCTGCCTATCCCCGTGGCGGACCGGGCAGCGGACAGTTCTCGCTCGAGCAGTCCGTCCAGATCACCAAGAACTACCTCGACAAGATGTTCGGTCACCACAACGCCTTAATCGGCCACGGCGACGAGCCGCCCGCCCAATGGTGCCTCGACGCCCGCCATCACATGGAGGCCTTCCGCAAAGAGGGCATGGGCTTCATCCTCGCCGGTAAACAGCAGGTCTTCTACACGCTCAACCCGTATGTGACCTGCTACAACATGGCCGCCTTTCCCGAGTATGACGTAGCTCCGTCGCTCTGGAACCAGACCAAGGGCGAGTATGTCGCCTGGTACGCCGCGCAGCACGTCGGCGCCGAGAACCCCGCCTACAACCGTCGTCAGTACGGTCTCACGCCGTACCTCGCCGGCTACACCGCCTTCTGCAACTACGCCCACCACTACGGCTCCTGGAACGACCGCGTCGAAGGCGCCTACAAGCCGATGGTCTTCGCCTACGGTTCCGGCAACGGCGTGATCGACACCATCCAGTGGGAAGGCTTCCGCGAGGGTCTCGACGACATCCGCTACGCCACCTATCTCAAGCGCCTCGCCGTCAAGGCCATCGACTCGAAGGACATTATGAAGAGCAAGTACGGCTCTGCCGCCCTTACCTTTTTCGCGGAGTTTGACAAGCTCGGCACCGACCTCAACTACGCCCGCTTCCAGATGGTCGAGCACATCATGAAACTCCGTGAGGTGCTCGGGGAAAAATAGGTGCCCTGCGCAATTCATAATTCCCAATAAGGAATCATCACAATGAGAACCACTCTCTACTTTCTTTCCGCCGTGGCGCTCCTCTCGGCAGCGCCCCTGATGGCCGCCGATCCGGCTTCCGCCGCGCAGCCCGCGGCCGCCGACGCCGCCAAGATCGCGGACGAAAAGGCCGCCGCCGAGGCGAAAGCCGCCCAGCTCAAGGCGCTCTACGACACTCTTACCCAACAGCGCAACAAGGGCGAGGTCGAGGCCGCCTACAAGACCTTCCTCGATCTCAAGAAAATCGAGGATCCGGTGAAGTTCGCCAACTTCGCCTACGGCTTCTCGGAGTTCGTCGCCCCCGTCCACAACTGGCACCGTACGCGCAACGCCGACCAGCACGCCCTCGCCGAACAGATCCGCCGCGAAATCTACGAGGACCGCGCCCTTCCGGCCGACACCCGCGTGCGTCTCTTCAGTCAGTATGCCGCCGCAACGCTCTCCCGCAACGACCCAGCCGGTACGGCCGCGAAGGTTTATGAAAAATATCTCGAGCTCTTCAAGCCCGAGGAGGTCACGGACAACGTCGCGGACACGGTCTTCCGCGCACTCGTCGGCAATTCCCGCAGTTGGGGCGGCCAGGCGCTCGTCTTCAAGTACGCCAAGCTCTACAAAGAATGCGGCAAGGGGCATCCGCACAGTCTTTTGGACAATTCCTACCTTCCGATTCTCGACTACGAGCTTGTCCAGTCCAAGGACTTCGCCGCCGCCATCAAGGGTGCCGAGGCCCTCCTCGCGGACAAGAACTTCGAGAACATCAATCCGAAGGTCGCGATATGCAAGTTCATCGCGAACGTCTACTGCTATCAGGGCAAGCCCCGCGAGGCGATCGCCTTCCTGCAGAAGCAGAAGTACGCGCCATGGGAAAGCCGCTTCAACGGTCCGATCTACGACATCTACCACACCTACCTCATGCACGAGGAGGGCGCCAAGTTCGCCGCCGAGCAGAAGGACTACGGGGCGGAGATGAGCATTCTCGACTACAAGGGCAAGGGCGGCAAGCGCGCCATCGAGATTCTCGACGACGCCAACCTTCCCGGCACAACCAACGACGTCAACAGGCTCAAGGCTGGCCTCGCCATGCGCTTTTTCGCCTCGTCGAATCCCGACGACCAGCCGATGAAGAAGAAGTACGAGAAGTATCTGCAGTTCGCCGACCAGAACGCCATCAAGGGAAAAATCCGCACCGCGATGCACTATTGTGTTTTCGATGACGTCGCCACGCTTGCCAAGTATGTTCCGGTTGCTTCGTGCGACTTCAAAGTCGCCGAGTGTGAGATGTACGCCTACGTCGCACTCAACGACGTTGAGTCCGCCAAGGCCCTTATCACCAGGCTCCGCGAGCTCGACAGGATGACGGGCCTCGAGCTCAATAAACTCGACTTCGTCTCCCGTCTCGCCGGCGAGAAGGATGAGAAAGGCGTGTTCAAGAAGATCGCCAACGCGCAGGAGTTCCAGAAGCTCGCCAGCAAGGACAAGGCTGCCATCTATCCCTATGCCGAGTGCGCGGCCCTCGTCGCGGACAAGAACACCGTCGCCCGCGAGGCCGAGGAGCTCTACAATGCGCTATTCAAGGACCGCGAGTCCAAGATTTACGAGGTTCCGTTCCTCGACAAACGCGTCACCGGTCTCGGCGACCTCATTATCCGCAAAGAACTCCCGAAAGCGCAGGCCTACGACCGCAAATTCGGCGCGGCGCTCGACTTCCTCGTCACGGACGTGAGCACCGGCGAGCGCGGCGAGGGCATCGGAAGCGAGAAGAAGGAACAGTACCGCCCCTCCGAGATGCAGATCGTCTGCGACGACAAGCGCATCCACTTCCTCTTCACCTGCTACGACTCCAAGATGCCGGAGATCGAACAGGGCCTCGCCGGCGGACCGCAGTTCGAGATGTATCTCTCCCCCGGAAAGAACCAGCCCTACTACTGCTTCCTTCCCGACATCGGCAGCGGCTCGGCCGGAATCTGGCGCAGCTCCTACCACACCAAGCAGTGGAAGGACTTCGAGGACTCCGAGCGCGGACAGCCCAAGGAGTGCAAGTCCGAAGTAATTTACGAAGGCGACAAGGCCGTCTTCTACTTCAGCCTCCCCTGGAACGTCTTCTTCGACAAGCTTCCCGACGCCGACAATAACTACGACTTCGAGAACGTCGAGTGGTCCCGCTTCGGCGGCAACTCCTGGAACGGCCTCACCGGCGTCCACCAGCGCAACTCCTACGGCGAGCTGAAGTTCGACATCTCCCAGAAGCAGATGCTCGCCATCAAGCGCGCCATCGTCATCGACGCCATGAAGGCCTTCAAGATGGAGTCCAAGGCTACCGCCTTCTATTGCGGCTCGATTTTCCGCTGGTCAAAGGACGACCTCTTCGGCGATCCGGAGTTCTACGCCGAGCGCATGGCCGAGACCGAAAAGAAACTCAGCGACTATGCCGCGATGGTCAAGCCCGGCATGACCGACGAGACCGTCGATCTCCTCTACCGCGAGGCCGTCGCCTCCTGGTACAACTTCCGCCTCATCCTCGAGGAGTCCCGTGCCGACTACATAGAGGACAAATACTTCAAGGAGTAACAGTAATCCGGCTATCCCGGCTAATCCTAGTTCCGCTCCCGTCTTTCGAATGCATCGGGACGCCGCAAAGTCCCTCGCACCCGCGCCAAAAATGACGGCCAATTCAGTTTTACGATTTTCTGGGCTTCTGATCAGATTGATCGTCAGGGCGTCCGGCAGTTTGACGTCGAACCGGAAGGCTGCCGACACCGACGCTGCGTACTCCGCCACCAGTTTCGGGTCCGGCAGCCGCACCTGGTCGGGTCCGAACAGGCTCCAGTACCACTGATCGGCCTCCACGCAGTCGAAATGGCGGGCATACTCGGCCAGGTAGTTCAGCTTCGGCGCGTCCGGGAAGACGATTCCCAAACATGCGAGAGTTGCGAAGAGGGTTGTCTGGACAGCGGGTGAGGGACCTGACATACTGACGCTTTGACGCCGGGCGCGCAAGGCCGGGCGGGCGCGGGGCGGCACAGGTGGAGGGCGCGGCGATGGACGACGGGCGCGGCGGGCGGGAAAGCTGGAATTCGGGGGCGGGTTTCATCCTGGCGGCGGCCGGGTCGGCCATCGGCCTCGGCAACATCTGGAAGTTTCCCTACATCACCGGGGAGAACGGCGGGGGGGCGTTTGTGCTCGTCTACCTGCTCTGCATCGCCGTGATCGGCGTGCCGGTGCTGCTCTGCGAGATCACGCTGGGGCGGCATACGCAGCGCAATCCCGTCGGCGCCTTCAGGCGGCTCGCGCCGGAACGCTCGCGCCTGGCGCATCTGGCCGGCCTCCTGGTTGTCCTCGCCGGCCTGTGCATGCTCGCCTTCCGGGCCTGGGGGTGGGGCGTGCTGGCGCTGTTGGTCGGCGCGCTCATCTTCCGTTACCGCTGGACGCTCGTCGGTGCGATGGGCGTGGCGGCCGGCTTTGTCATCCTTTCCTATTACAGCGTGGTGGCCGGCTGGACGATCGGCTATTTATTCAAGGCGGCCGGCGGCCAGCTTGCCTTCGCCTCCGTCGAGGCCGCCAAGGCGCATTTCAACGGGTTCATCGCGAACCCCGTCTACGGCATCGGCTGCCATTTCCTGTTCATGGCGCTCTGCGTGCTGATCGTCTACCACGGCATCCGGGCGGGGATCGAGCGCTGGTCCAAGTTGTTGATGCCGTTTCTACTGCTGATCCTGATCGTGTTGATTCTCCGCGGGTTGACGCTCGACGGGGCGCTCGACGGCGTGCGGTTCTACCTGAGTCCCGATTTTGGCAAGATCGGCCCCAAGAGCGTGCTGATTGCCCTGGGGCACGCCTTCTTCTCGCTCAGCCTTGGCATGGGGGCGATCATCACCTACGGCAGCTACATGAAACGCGACCAGAACCTCTTTGGCGCCGCCCTGGCCGTCGCGGGGCTCGATACGCTGATTTCGCTGCTGGCCGGGCTGGCGATTTTCCCCGCCGTCTTCGCGATGCGGTTCCAGCCCGATGCCGGTCCCGGCCTCGTCTTCCAGGTGCTGCCGGCCGTCTTCAACCGCATGCCGCTGGGGGTATTCTGGGCGTTCCTCTTCTTCGTGCTGCTGCTCATCGCGGCGCTGACCTCGGGCATCAGCCTGCTTGAAGTCGTCACGGCCTACTTTGTCGACGAGCGGGGCTGGTCGCGCCGGCGCGCGTCGGTCGTCTTCGGCGGGGCGATCTTCCTGCTGGGGTGCGGCTGCGCCGTGAGCATCGCCGGGTGGGAGCGGATGCCGGGTATCGAGCGGGGCCTGCGGGTCATGTTCGGCCGGGCGCCCGGCAGTTTCTTCGACCTCATGGATCATCTTTCGAGCAACTGGCTGCTGCCGCTCGGCGGACTCTTCATCTCGCTCTTTGTCGGCTGGGTCTGGGGCACGCGCCGGGCGGTCGAGGAGATCCGGCACGGCTCGCAGAATTTTGCCGACGTCCACCTGTGGAGCCTGCTGGCCGGCCTCAAGGACGACCCCTCGCACAGCTCGCCAATACACGTCGTGACGCTAGCCTCGCTATGGGGCATCTTCATCCGCTTCATATCCCCCGTCGCGGTCATGATCGCCTTCCTCCACGCCATCGGCTGGCTGAAGCTGTAGCTCGCACACGGGACGCTCCCGCTCGCGACTGGCCCTGCCAGTTCGTGAGGTGACGAAGGGCTGCCACGTCCGTCGCGCAACGCTACCGCCAGGGCCGCCGGCCTTAGAAAAGCACGCCGTCCGCGAAGATGTTCTAATCTGTTGGAGATCAACAATATGATGCGCCAAGACGACCGGTGGACGCGCGTTAGCGCAGAATGATCAGTAAGCCGTCTAAGTGCTGCTCCAGACAGCCAAGATCCACTCTGCCGCCGGTGATGCGGCCAAGTCCGGCAATGTCGGTGGCGTCCGGCTCGGACAACCAGACCGCGTTGTCGCCCGCGTTGACACAGGGAGAGCACAGCGACAGGCGCCAATCCAACGCCGCGGCGTCCTCAAACAACGGGTCGGCGGAGAAGTTGCCGTCACGCGTGCTCGCGCATTCCGACCAGCAACTGTAGGTGACCGAAACGACATCCGCGTATGCCAAATCTCCACCCGCGTTTCCCCAGCAGATCGTGTTCACCACCGAGCCGTTGGTGAGCTTCGCCGCAACCGTGCTGCCGAGGTTTGACACGATCGTGCAGTTCACGATGTTGCCGGCCCCGTAGATGCCGACGCCGTCCTGCGTCGTCTGGTTGCCATCCACGAGGCAGTTCCGCAGGGTGCCGCCGGTCAGGTAGACGCCGGCGCCGCTGCTCGTCCACGTCGCGGTGCCGTTCCGGGTTATACGGGTGTTCTCGATGAGCCCGCCCGTCATGCGCACCGCAAGGCCCGGAAGCGGCGAACTCGTTCCGGAAACGCAATTGGAAATGGTGCAGCCGCGGACCGTGCCGCCCGCGAGGTAAAGCCCGGCGCCGTCCGAATTATACGTGGTCCAGGGGTTACTGTCGGTGTACACGAGGTTGTCGAGCAGGGTGTTTTCGAGCAGGCCGCCCGTCATGTACACGCCCAGCCCGTGCAGCAAATAGGTGGTGCCACGCGAGCCGGTCACGCGGCAGTTTCGGATGGTCCCCTTCGACAGGTAGATTGAGCCTCCCTGGCTGATCCCCGTCCGCACACCCATCAGGGTGAATCCCTCGATGCGCGCGCCGTCATCGGTAAGCACGAAGGCGCGCTTGTTCAAGTTGGTGCCGGTGATAATGGTGTCCCTCCGTCCAGCGCCGATGACCGCCACGGGCCGTGCCAGCGAAATTGTGTCTGTCAGTTTGTAAACGCCGGCGGCGAGATGCAATGCGCGGTATTCGGTCGTTTCACCGTTCCAGATCGCGCTAAAGGCATCCACGACGTTGCTCGTGGCCTTCGCCGCGGTATCATAGGGATACGCCCCGGCGCCTGCGTTGGAAACGTACGCGATGAAGGGATGGACGTTGAACACATCGGGCACGAAAGCCTCCGCATGTTCCCCGCCCGCATTCATGACAACGAGGAGGAGGTCGTGGCGTCCGGCAGAAGCGGTGCCCGGCCAGACAAAGGTGGCGCCCGACGCCGTCGGCGTATCCGAGCCGTCGAGGTACCAGTGGTAGACAAGCCCCTCGAGATCCGCGCCCTCGACCATCGCGGTGGCCGTCGGGCTCGCGCCGAGCGGATAGTGCGTCTGCATAATCATAATGCCGCAGGCGAGGTCGCTGCTCGTGGAGACATACTCGTAGCAGCCGATATCCGGTGCATCGCCTTGCGGGCGCGCTACGCCGTCGAGATCATCCGTCACGCCCGCAATGGGGGCCGCCGTGTTCATCGCGGGTGAGCCAAGCTTGAGGTGGAAGTCATCTGACGCGGTATCGGCGAAGCCGGGGTTGACCACGAGACAACCGACACCTGACGCGATCGCCAGGTCCACGAGGTTGGTCGCGAACGTGCCACCGCTAACCGTGGAAGAGCCCAGCGCCTCATACTGCGAGCCGTTGCCATAGACAATGCAGTTCACCACGGTTCCCCCCGTCTGCACGAGGCCGGAGTTGGCGGTTGACGTTGAAAGGGAAATGTTGCCGTAGACGGTGCA
>CAYPJN010000027.1:9866-13950 GCA_964411055.1 uncultured Lentisphaerales bacterium
GCGTGTTGCGCAGCGTGCCGCCCTTGACGTATACCCCCACGCCGTCATGTGAGCCGTCCTTGGGCGCAGTCGTGCCGTTCGCCTCGATGCGGCAGGCGGTCATGAGCCCGCCCCAGAGGCCAACACCCGCACCACCGGTCTGGCAAGGTGTCGGATTGTGGTGGATCCAGCAGTTTGACACCACGCCGCCGGTCTGATAGACGGCGTTGCCGCGGCTGTCGTACGCCCAGTCTTCCCAGCAATGGTCGATCTCGGAATCGACGACAAGCCCTCCGGCTATGTAGAGTCCGGAGCCCGATTGATAGGCCTTGACCGTCTTGCAGCGCGTGATGTGGCAGTCGCGCACCGTGCCGGCGGACATCGCGACGCCGGCGCCGTTCGCGTTACTTTCCTGAAGCGAGTAGACCATGTTCGATATAGTCAGATGCTCGACGACGGCGTCCGCGTGTGTCATGTAGATCCCGGGCGCACTGCTGTACGCACCGCCCTTGAGGATCGTCTGGTCGCGCCCGGCACCATGGAGGCGAAAGGCGCGCGAGAGGCTCAACATGTCGGTGAGCGGATACGTGCCTTCCGCGAGGATGACCGCGCCGGTGGCACCCTCGGCGCTCCAGAGCGCCAGCAACGCGTCGTTCACCGATGTCGCCGCCGTAGCCCAATTGGTGTATGGATACATGTTGGCGCCGGCAAGCGAGGCGTAGGTCACGAAGGGATGCACGTTGAAGGCGTCCGCAAGGTCATTGGTGATGGATTGCCCGCCGGATGTGACGACGAGTCGGACGTGGTGAAGGCCCGCCGGGGCGTTCGTCCAGACAAGCGTGTCCGACGTGGAGGCGGGCGTCGCCGCGCCGTCGAGATACCAGGCGTAGTCGACGGTTTCTCCGGGGGCGCCCTCGACCGCGCAGGTCGCAAACGGCGAAGAGCCGACGGGAACATCCGTGGAGGCGATCACGATGCCGGCGACGAAGCCGGAACTGCCGGGGACGTACTCGTAGCATCCGATGTCGGGGGCGGCGCCTTGCGGTCGCGTGACACCCGCGATGTCCCCCGTCGCCCCTTCGAGCGGCGCTGCGGTGTCAATGGCCGGAGAACCGATCGCGAGACGATAATCGCCGCCCGCAGCGTCCTTGAAGATGGGGTCGCCGACCGCGCCGCCGACCGCGCCATCGACGGCCTTGTCCACGATGTTCGTCGCGAAGCCTCCGCCGGTCACCAAGGAACTGCCGTAGGTCGATCCGGCGGGGCCGTTGCCATAGACGATGCAGTTGACCACGTCGCCACCGGTCTGGTAGAGCCCCGACTTGCCCGTGACGTCGTTCACCGCGATATTTCCGACGATCGTGCAATGTTCCATCCGGCCGGCGGAGATATGCGCGCCGGCGGAGCTGGACTTGTTGGTGTTACCGCGGATCAGGCAGTTCTGCACGAGCCCGCCGGCGACGCGGAGGCCGGAACCCTCGTATCCGGCGCTCGTCGTGCCGTTGTATTCGTATCGGTTGCAGAGATTGAGTCCTTTTTCAACATAGGCGCCGGCGCCACCCAGGGTGCCGATGGACTGGTTGTGGTGGACATGGCAGTTCGTCACGGTGCCGCCCCCCTGATAGAGGGCGTTGCCGCGGGCGTTAAAGCTCCACCCGAGAATCCCGCCATCGAGCTCGCAGGTGTCCAGTAGCCCGCCCGTCATATAGACGAGCGATCCGTACTGGTAGGCGGTCTTGAGCGTGCAGTTCCTTATATGACAGTTGCGGACCGTTCCCGCCGTCATGCGCACGCCGCCGCCGGAACCGGCCTCGTTGTAAAGTTCGTATACAACGTTCTGGATCGTGAGATCCGCGACGAGCGCGGCAGGATGGGAGAGAACGACGCCGCGTCCGTTGTAGGCCCCGCCTGTCAGAATTGTCACGTCACGTCCGGCACCAAGCAGCGCAAAGCCCCGATCGAGCGTCAGCGGTGCCGCGAGTGCGTACGCGCCCGCGGCGAAAACGACCGTGCCCGTCGCGTCAGCCCCGTTCCAAAGCGCCGCTACTGCGGCGTTGGGCGACGTGGCGGCCGTCGCCCAGTTGGTGTAGGGAAAGGCGTTTGCACCGGTGGTTGAAACAAAGGTGACGAACGGATGGACGACGATCGCGGACACGCGCTCGCATGCGTTGGTTTCGTTAGCGTTGGCCACGACGAGCTTAACGGCATGCACGCCCGGCTGGAGGTCGCTCCAGATAAACGTCGTGGCTGTGCCGACCGCCGTCTCGCCGCCGTCCACATACCAGGCGTAGGAGAGATCGGCGAGATTGGCACCCTCCGGCGTCGCGATGAAAATGGCCTCGCCGCCTACGGGATAATCGTAGTGGGAGACGGTGAAGCCGGCCTTGAGGGCGCCGCTCGAAGGCATGTACTCGAGGTGCCCGAGCTCCGGCGCGGCGCCTTGCGGGCGAATGGCGCCGGAGAAGTCGTTCGTGACAGTCGCGATCGAAGCGGCGGCATCGATCGCGGGGGAACCGATCATAAGGTGATAGTCGCCGTTCGCGGCGTCCGCAAAGAGCGGATCGGCGTCGATGACGCCCGTTCCAACCGTCAGCGCCTTGTCGACGAGGTTGGTCGCGAAGCTGCCGCCCGAATACTCCACACTGCCGAAGGTCGCACCCGAGGGGCCATTCCCCCAGATGATGTTGTTGACGACGGTGCCGCCCGTCTGTCGAACTCCGGAATTGCCGGAATACGTGCCCACCGACACATTTTCGGTGATCGTGCAGTGTCGCAAGGTGCCGTCCTGAATGAAGACGCCGGCGGAAAGGTTGTTATTGGTGTTGCCGCGGATCAGACAGTTTTCCACTATGCCGCCATGGATGCGAACGCCCGTGCCTTCCAGGGCGCAATTCGACGCGCCGTTGAACGCAATACGCGAGTTGCGCAGAACACCGCCACCCACGTAGACGTTGCCGTAGGTGGCAACGGAGGGGTTGTTGCGAATGTGGCAGTTCCGGCTCGTGCCGGCGAGCTGACAGAGTGCCAGGCCGCGGTTCATGTAGAGGGTTGTGCCCACGGAGCACCCGTCGATCTCGCAATCATCCAAAAGGCCGCCGTCGTTGCACACCACACCATGATTCTTATAACCATTATAGCGGCAAGAGGTGAACCGGCAGGCACGGATGGTTCCGGCTTTCAGGTAGGCGACGGTGCCGTAGCGATCGGATCCCGAGTCGCTGACGGTGAAATTGCAGTTCGAGAAGGTGAACCCCTCGAAGACGGCCTCCGCGCTGTCGACGGCGAGCATGCGCGTGGCAGTGCCGATTGCCGAGCCGTTCAGGACCGATTGCCCGACGCCCGCGCCGATGACGCTCACCGGATGATCGATCATTATGGTGCCGGATGGCTTGTACTCGCCCGCTGCGACGTGAATCACGGAATTATCCGGCACTTGTGTAACGGCATAGGCAATGGTGAGGAACGGCGTGTCTGGCGTCAGCCCATAGCCGGGGGCATCATTCGCGGCGGCCGTGTTCGCGACGTAGTATTCCGCTGCCGAGGAAGTCAACGCAACACACATCGCAAGGCATATCCGGAACACTCTTTTCATGTCTACTCCTTCTGTACCCGGGCACAAACTTCCCTGTTCGCTCCATTCAGGTGACGAACCCGCCGATCGAAGACCGTTCCCCTCGTTGACCGGGATTGGGGGAATGTTCAACCCAATACACTAGCATCCCATAGGCTAACCCGGAAACGATCCGGCACCCACGATTGGCATATATTATGCGGAGGGAGTAAAAAATGTCAACCCCCGACTCCGTGCCCAAAACTGCGAGAGTTTCCTGCCTATGATGCGGCGACAGGTTGCTTAGCAAACTCTCGCAGTTTTGGGTCCGTGTGGATCTTCCCCCGCTCAGTTCGTGCTCTCAGCAGGCCATCGTTTGACAGGAATGTCAGGTTTATGTCAAACTATAACTGCATTTAGTAAACATTTTGCCTGGCCGGAAGGCGGCTGCGGCGGGAGCACAACGCATGAAACGCTCGGAAGTCAACGCCATCATCGACGAGGCCACACGCTTCATGACCCGCCAGGGACAGGCGCTGCCGCCCTTCGCCGCCT
>CAYPJN010000028.1:0-7290 GCA_964411055.1 uncultured Lentisphaerales bacterium
AACTTCAAGAAGGTCGTCCTCCCGCCGCTCTCGACGCTCCTCGGCGGCGAAGGCTACAATTACCTTTCCGTCGAGATACTCGGCCCCCGCGGTCTGATGTTCATGATCCGGTAGAAACGGTGAAGTAGAGCAGTGTTTTCACACGTCCTGGAGTGAGAGGTACGCGAAAGGATTGAGAAACATGAGGGTTGCGATTTTTCGTAGATTGTTTGTCGCGTTCATGGTCGGCGCGGTCGTGTCGGGTGCCGGCATGCTGCGGGCCGCGGCGGTGCCGCCGAGTCCGGAGTGGCCGACGAATCTCACCTCGCGGGTGGTGCCGCCGCGACTGATCCCGGAGCGCTTTGCCGCCGCGGGGCCGGTGGAGGCGATTGCGATCCCGCTGGACGGCTGGAAGGTGGTTTGGCCGGGCCAGAAGCCGGAGGACCGGGACGCCAGCATCTCGGGCATCTCCATCGCCCGCACCAATGCCGTCATCGCGGGGCTCTCGTATCCCGCCCTGCAACTGACCTTCACCCGCGGCGTCTACAAGACGCGCCCAATTGTCGAGTTGGACTTCCCCTTCAACGCCGACGTCTGGAACGTCATGGCCTTCAAGGGCAGGGTGGAGACCTCCGCGGGCCTCGGGCCGCTCGGGTTTGACATCGACATGCAGCGCTACGGCTTCGAGGCGGCCTGGCACAACAGCTTCCGCGACAACTTCGGCGTGGCCGTCTACGACGGCAAGTTCGACTGGGCCGCCGTGGCCGTTCCCACCACGCATTTCCTCTACCACCTGAAACGCGGCGACCCCGGCGTGGACGGGTTCCGTGAGTTCCAGTGGGACATGCGCGAGGAGGATCACTCCTGCAACAAGGGTTTTGTCCGCGACCGCGCGAAGAACCTGCGGTTCTTCTACGAGACGAGGGATCTGCCGACCAACGCCACCGTCGTCGTGACCATCGCGGCGCCCGTGCTGGTCAAGGGCGCCCACATCCGCTGCGACGAGCCGGAGCGGTACGCTGCCTGGACAAACTTCGTCGCGACGTACAAGCCCGATCTGAGCGATTCCAGCAAGTATCTCGGCCCGCCGGAGACGGGGCGGCTGGCGAAGCCCATCCCCCTGGCGCGGAACGGCAAGGCGCTCGCCGAGATCGTGTGCGACTTCTCGGACGACATCCTGATCGACCGCTGGTTCCCGAGGAAGACGCAGTCCGTCGAACTGCTGCGTTCGGGCGGATTGGAGCGGGATGTCGCGTCGCTTGCCGCGCGGGAGATGAAGTACTGGCTCGACGAGATCACCGGCGGCAACTTCCCGCTGCTGCTCAAGCCGAGCACGAACGCCTGCCCCCGCATTTTCCTCGGCGCCGGTTTCGCCCAGCGCCATTTTGCCGCCGACATTGCCGAGCTGGCGAAGGAACAGGCCGCCGACGGGTTCGCCGTGCGCGAGAAGGATGGCGACATCTACATTTTCGGCGCCTGCCCCGCCGGCACGCTGCACGGCGTGACGACGTTCATCGAGAACAACACCGACATCATCTGGGCCATGCTCGACAAGGCCAGCACGGTCTACACGCGCAACCCCAACCTCGACGCGGTCTGGGGCAACGCGATCGACAAGCCCGTCTTCGTGCTGCGCGGCTGGGGCGGTCATAGCGGCCTGTGGGGCAGCCGCAACCGCATCAACTATCTGGGCGGCGGGCCGGACAAGATCGGCATTCCCGGCGGCCACATCCTCTGTCCGCAGTACTATGACCACTCCGAAGGCGTGCAGCGTTTCAACCCGATTTTCAACGGCAAGCGCGTCAAGAACTGGAGCGAGTACCGAACCCTGGCCTGCCTGACGGATCCCGATTTCGCCGCCTACACCCGGGAATGGTTCTCGGATGCCAGGTTCACGGACGACAACCGGTATGCCTTCATGGATGGCCTGGACGACAATCACGGCGTCTGCACCTGCCCGAGGTGTTCCGCGCCGATCAAGACCAAGGACGGGCGGATCATCACGCCGAAGGACTTCAACGAATACTACTCCGCCTGGATCTTCCGTCAGTTCAACAACCTTGCCGAGCTCCGCGACAAGCAGTGGCCCGGCTACGCCAGCGGCTCCTTCTGCTACTTCATCAGCGCACCGTTCCCGCCCATCGAAATCCATCCGGCCTACAAGCGTCCCTGGATCTGCACCTACGTGCGCAAGTCCCGCAATGTCCCGGTGTATGCGCCGATCAACCAGCACTGGTGGAAGATTTACAAGGACTGGACGACCTACTCCAAGGAGTGCCATCTCTACGACTACTACATGCTGTTCGCCAAGATCCACCCATTCGCCGAGGTCCAAAAGGCCGACCTGCAAGCCATGCGCGACCTGAACTACCTGCGCATCCACTCGGAAAGCCTCGGGGAAAACGAGTACCTGGGCGGCGGCGACGAGCGCTGGTGCGTCAACCGCCTCTACTGGAACCCGGACGCGGATGTCGAACAGCTCCACCGCTACTTCAACCGCCGGACCTACCGCGAAGCCGCGCCGTGGATCGACAAGCTCCGCGCGGCCATCCGCGTCGCCTGGTACCGCGACTACAAGCAGGACATAGAGTTCGAGGGCCGGGACGTGGCCGAAATGGTCCGGGATGCCGGCATGGAGGAGGAACTGCGCGGCTACCTGCTCGAGGCGTACAAGGCAGTCCGCCACCCCAACTCCCGCTACCTGATCGAGAAGATGGCCGAGAGCTACGCCTGGTACATGACGTGGGCGCCCATCGAGGGGATTCCCGCACCGACGCCGCCCGGGGGCAGCGCCCCCGCCAAGGTCTCCGCCAAAGCCGCCGAGAAGGCTCCCGCGCCCGAGCCGGAGGCCGTCGTGGCGAAACTCCGCGACAACCCGGCCGCCTACGCAAATGATTTCGGCGCGTTCGCCGGGGATCTGGCCGCCACCCGGGCCACCCTGGCGAAGAAGCCGGCTGAGTGGACCGCGCTGCTGAAGACGCTCGGCGACGCGGCGGCATTCCGCGGCGACACCTATTCCTCGCCGCACAAGTGCCTGGTGGCGATCGAGCAGTATGCGGCGACACTGCAGGCCCGTCCGCGCGACGCCGACACGCTGGCCGTTCTGCGCAGCCGCCTGCAATCGGCGCCCAACAGCACGATACGCCTCCGCGTGGCCGAGGTGCTCAACCAGGCCAATGTTCCCTACGTGGAGACGCTGAGCTCGTGGCTGGACAAGATGGGCGATGCGGGGCCGGCCTGGGATCGGTGTGCGGCGGATGTGGCCGACAAGCTGATGCGGGCGGGCGATTATGCCGCTGCGCTGCCTTGGTGCCGCAGCCGACTCACGACGACCGGACTCGCCGAGGAGCGCCGGCTCGCAGCCTCCGCCGCCATCCTGCGCTGCCTCCATGGCGCCGGACAGGCGGATGCGGCGCGCGCGTGGTGTGCCGCCGAGTTGGAGCGGGCGGAAGCGGACTCTGTGGAAACGGTCGCCCAGTACCGCGTCGCCTTCATCCGCGCCTTTGCCGACGCCGGCGCGACGTCCGACACGCTGGCGCTGCTGAGCGATCACCGTTTTGATTGCCGGACCGGCAAGACGGATACAAAGCCCTTGTCCGCGGTCCTGCCGGCGCTGATCGCAAACGATCCCGCACTGAACGCCCGGCAAGTCATCAAGATCATCGGCGACCTGGGGCTGGACGACCTCAGCCGGTCGCTGGGCTGGATCAGTCAACGCGGGCGCGGCATCCGCGCCTCGCTGGTAGACGCCGCCGCCAGAGCCTTCGCCGAGCGCGGTGACGATGCCATGGGCGCGGCGGTGCTGACCTGGCAGGCCACCGCCGAGAAGATACCCATTGCCATGGCCTGCCCGAACTACGGCAAGATCGCCAGCTTCTGGAAAAGCCGTGAACGCGCGCACCAGTCCCGGACCGATACCCAGACAAAAGCGCTGGCCGGGCTTGTCGAGAAGAAGGCGCCGGCGGAAGATACGGCGCGGGCGAAAAGCAAACTGGCGGAGAGCGTGGCCGCCCTGAAGACGGCGGAACGCGAAGGCGCCAAGGCGCGCAAGGCCTGGCTTGCCCTGCTGGAGGAGGCGACGACGAAAGCCACCACGCGCGGTCAGCGCGGCGACGCCTTCGAGACGCTGATGATGGCCGAGTGGGCCAGCCTGAGCCCGGACGAGCGCATCCGGCGGGTCGACCGCCTGATCAACGACGCGTTCCTCGCCGACGGCGTCCGCCAACGCAACACCCTGCGCATTCCGTCGCTGCACGTCGAAGGCGGCCGGACCAACTGGAACGCGATCGCGGCGCACGTGTTGCGGGCCGTGAAAGCCGGAGACTGGAGCGGCATCCCCGAGCGGCGCCGCAACGGGATCTCAGACAAAGGCGATCTGCGGTTCCTCGCCCTGGCCAAGGTTGCGACCGACATGGCGGCTGCCGGCCAGAAGCCGCTGGCGCAAGACATGATGGTGAAGGGGCTTGCAGTGCTGGAGTACTGGGCGGATCCGGACGCCGTGGATCTCCCGAAGAAGCGCGCGGAGAAGATCGATCAGGCGCTGGAAACGCTGGGAGTGAAACGCCCGGCCAAGAAGGTGCCGTAGATCGTGGACTTCCGAGAGTGGCATACGACAACAGGACACGATACTGTGTTGGGCGGATTGAGCGACGTGTTGCCTTAGTCTGTGGAGTGATCGTTTGTCGCCCCGGCTTGATGCTCCCACCAACGAAGATAGGTTTCTATGACAAGGCTTCGTCCTACGCAACAGGTTCGTGCGCTTCAGAAGGAGACCAGAGTGCCTTCTGAAGATCCGGTCTTCATCAACATCGCGCCGCTTCTGCCCGACCATGTGGACAATATCGTCGAGGATCTGGTTCACCTCTGGGACGAAAAGGCAATCTCCGCAGTGGCCTTCTGTTGCACGCTCGTTCCGGAAGGCCATCCGCCGCATGACAAGGCGGCCCGGCTGGCGGAGCTGTTCGCGCGCTATCGCGACGCGCTCGCTCCGTCGGGCCTGCCGACAGGCATCCTGCTGCAGGCCACGATGGGTCACGGCTGGAAGCCTGATGAAGAGGCGCGTTTTCAGCGTCTCGTGTTCCAGAACGGAAAAGAGCCCTACATTTTCTGTCCACTCGATCCAGGCTTTCAGACCTATGTGTTCGATGCGGTCCGGACCCTGGCCGGGAAGCGTCCGGACTTCATGATGCTGGACGACGACACGCGCATGATCACCGGCCGCGACGGATGCTTTTGTCCGCATCACCTGGCGGAATTCAACCAGCGGCACGGCACGACGCGGACGCGTGAAGAGCTGGTGCGGGAGATCTACGCCAAGGAGGAGGTCGCCCGTAGCTACGACGAGTTCCTGTGCGAGTCGATGGTTCGACTGGCGCGGACGATCCGGCGGGCGCTGGACACGGTAGCACCGGCGATGCCGTGTTCTTTCTGCCTGTGTGCCGAGGATGTCCGCCATGCTCCGGCGATGACCCGCGCGCTGGCGGCTCCCGGGGATACGCCGATGGTCCGCATCAACCATGGGCTCTACAACCAGGATTCTCCGCGCGCGTTTCCGGGATGGCGTTTGAAGACCGCCCAGCAACGGACCTGGCTCCCAACGGGTTTTGTCGTCCTGGCCGAACCCGACACCTGCCCACAAAACCGCTACTCGACCAGCGCGGCCTTTCTGCATGCCCATGTGACATGGAGCCTGCTGGAGGGGCTGCACGGCGCGAAACTGTGGATCACCAGAATGTCGGATTTCGAGCCGTACAGCGGAACGGCGTACCGCGAGGTGCTGTGCCGGCACGCGGAATACTACCGCGAACTCGTGCGGCTGCGTCCCAAGTGGATCAGCGCATGCTGCCCGCTACCCCCGGAGGCGCCTTTCAACTTCCCGTTTGGCGCTTTCGCGTCGCAGCCGTCACGGAACTGGGGGCGCGATGTTTTCGGACGCATGGGCATCCCCTACCACCATGGTGTGGCAGCCCCGGATCTGCCGGCGCTGCTGACCCGGACCGAAGTGGACGGGCTTGACGACGAAACCTTGCGGCGGGTGTTGTCCGGGCGCGTGCTCCTGGATGGCGGGGCCGCCATCGCACTGACCGACCGCGGCCTGTCGTCATGGACCGGCGTGGACGCGCGTCCTTGGACGCAGCCGGCCGTCACCTTCGAGGCCTGGAACACACGGCGCATCATTTCATCGGCAGCGTCGTTCGCCGATCTGCGGCCCATGAAGTCCGGGTGCGAGGTTCTGTCGACGCTCTTCCACGCCCCATATGCGCTCAGTCCAAAAGCCGACGAAGTGGGGCCGGGAGTCCTCCGCTGGACAAATGAAGCGGGCGGTACGGTAATAACGCTGGCGGCTTGCGTCACGGCCCCGCGGGACGGGTTTGCTCATTTCAATCTCTTGTGCGAGGGGCGGAAATCTCAATTCCTGAGTCTGCTCTCACGCCTGGACGCACTGCCCGCCTACGTCCCTGGCGACGCCGAAGTGATGCTGAACGTCGGACGGCTTCCCGACGACGGGTATCTGGTGGCCGGGCTGAACATCGGTCTGGACGCGCTTCACTGCATTCCCCTGGAAGGAAGCGTTGTGTCCGACGGCTGTCGCATCGAGTTGCTGACGCCGGAAGGCGGCTGGCAGGGAGTCCGCATCCGGCGCGAAGGTTCCGTGGCCATGCTCAACCACCCGGTTGCGGCATGCACGCCTTTTGTTCTGCGCATCTTTCCGTGCAAGGAATAGCGGACATGACAAAGATCAAGGTTGATTTCAGATCCCGGGGCGCGGCGATCAAGCCGCTGCACGGGGTCAACAACAGTCCGGTCGTCTACAACGGCACGATCCAGACTTTCGTGGACGCCGGGATTCCGTTCGTCCGCACGCACGACTCCGGCGGCGCCTACGGCAACAGCGTCCTTGTTGACATCCCGAACATCTTCCGCGACTTCGAGGCCGACGTCGAGGATCCGGCCTCCTATGACTTCGCCTTTACCGACGCCTACCTGGCCACGCTCGTGAACTCCGGCTGCCGGATATTCTACCGCCTGGGTGTCACCATCGAGAACAACCACCGCATCAAGGCGTACCGCATCCATCCGCCGTCGGATTTCGCCAAATGGGCGAGGATCTGCGAACACATCGTACGGCACTACAACGAGGGGTGGGCCAACGGCTTCCACTACGGAATCGAGTACTGGGAGATCTGGAACGAGCCTGAAAATCCTCCCATGTGGCAGGGCACAAAGGAGGAGTATTTCCGGCTGTACGTCACGGCCGCGAACTATCTGAAGCGGCAATTCCCCGGCATCAAGGTGGGCGGGTATGCGGGC
>CAYPJN010000028.1:7300-13921 GCA_964411055.1 uncultured Lentisphaerales bacterium
CACCACCGAGTTCTACAAGAGCTTCGTCACATGGTTCGACGAGTTTCTGAAGTTCGTGACCAATCCGCGCACCGCCGCACCGCTCGATTTCTACTCCTGGCACCTGTACACGACTGATCCGGGAAAGATCCTGCGTCACGCCGACTACGTGGATGCCAAACTCAAGGCGGCGGGTCTTTCGCAGGTCGAGAACATCTTCAACGAGTGGAACTACGTGAACAGGAACGCCAAGAGTCCCTTTGACGACATGAAGGGGATGCTGGGGGCGTGCTTCACGGCGAGCGCCTTCTGCCTGATGCAGAACTCACCGATCGACATGGCGATGTACTACGACGCGCTTCCTTCGCGGAGCTACGGCGGGATGTTCGAGTTTCCGAGCGGGCGGCCGAGCAAGGCCTACTATGCCTTTCAGGCGTTCAACGAGTTGTACCGTCTGGGAGCGCAGGCGCGCGAACAAGGCGCCCGGAACGCCCGCTTCGCCTATCTGGCGGCGGCCAACGGCACGGAGGCCGCGCTCCTGCTGGTCAACAACGGCCCGCGCGGGCGCCAGGTGGAACTGGATTTGGTCGGGCTTCCGGGAAAGATGCAGGGCTACCCGGTCGACGACACACACAACCTGGCGCGCGTGAACATGCAGGTCGGCAGCCGCCGGAAGAGCATCACGCTTCCGCCCTGGACGATACTGCTCCTGGCGACCGGCTTCCAGCCGGCGGGGGCTGTCAACAAGTAGAGGAACCTACCCATGATAAATGACGCGGTTTACGATATCATTCTTAACAGTTTTCCCCGCCTGGCGGGTGAAGACGCCGACTCCGCGCGGATCCAGCGGGCGATTGATGCGGCCCCATCGGGGGTGCTCTACATTCCGGCGGGAATCTACCGCATCGACCGGCCACTGAAGATCGCAAACCTCTGCTCGCTCATGATGCACAAGTCCGCCGTCCTGCGGGCGGAAGCCGAGATGGACGTGATCCTCGCCTACGATGCCAACCTCCAGCACAACCAGCAGATCCGGAAGCCCGGCATGCCCGAGGACTACAACCTCTTCATCAGGGGAGGCTGTCTCGACGGCAACGGGCGGGCGAGCTGCCTGATGATCACCGAGTACCACCATTTCACCCTCAAGGACATCACGCTGCTCAACGGACGTAAATACGGGCTGCGCACGGACGACTACGGGCACGGCTACGAAATGATCGCGACCAACGTCTACGCGAAATGCACGATCTCCGGGCTCGGCGGCAATGTCGCGTTCAACCTCAAGGGCGGCGACAGCCACTACACCGACTGCGTGGTTGTGGACTACACCATCGGGTTCGAGGATGTGAGCTGGGCAGGCGCGAACCGCTTCACGCGCTGCCACGTCTGGGGCGGCCCGCTCCCGGCGCTGACCGAGGGCGGCGAACGCGAGATGCTCGTCGACTCGATCTGCTTCAAGATCTGCGCCGGCGGCGCGGTCCTCCGCGACTGCTACGCCGACACGGCGAAGATCGGGTTCTACATCGGCGCCTACACCCGCCTGCTCGGCAGCTCCTATTTCAACAACTACCACGCGTTCAAGCTGGACGACCTGGTGGCCATCAAACACGTCGGCGGAAAGCTGCTGGTTTCCGATTGCGCGTTCACCAAGACCAATCCCAAGGCCATTGTGTATGCTTCGGAGACCACCGATCCAGCCGTCTGGAGCAACAACATCTACCATGGCTTCGCCGAGGGCGAACTGCCCGAAGCGGAACGGGGCTCGCCCTTGAAATAGGATGCCATGACAACTCAAACAAAAACGAACCCGAACACTTACACCGGAAGCGATTCCCAACGGATCGCCAAGGCCGTGGCCGCCGCGGCGGATCACGGCGGCATCGTCCGCATCCCCAGGCGGGAGGCGGGTTCGGGATCCAACCGTGATTACTGGCTGATTGACGAGGCGATTCTGCTCCCCGCGGACACCACCCTGATCCTGGAAAACGCGACCATCAAGCTCTCCGACGCGTCGCGGGACAACTTCGTCCGCTCGGCCAACTGCGGCCTGGGGATCGCCACGGTCAAGCCGGTCGAGAACATCCACATCCTCGGGATCGGCAAGGCCGAATTCGTCGGGGCCGACCATCCGCGCGCTACCGGCGACGGGGCCAAGACGCTTGGCGTCCGCACCTACGGGACCGACGCCGGGAAAGCCGGTTGCAAGCAGACCGGCGACTGGCGCAACATCGGCATCCTGCTGGCGAATGTGGCGCATTTCTCGATCCGAGGGATCACGGTGCGCAACTCCCATTGCTGGGCCATCTCGCTCGAACAATGCGCCTTCGGCACGATCCGCGAGATCGAGTTTTTCGCCGACACGAACACGGTAATCGATGGGAAACCGGAGCGGATTCTGAACCGCGACGGCCTCGACCTGCGCCGGGGCTGCCACGACATTTCCATCGACACGGTTACCGGCTACACCGGCGACGACAGCGTCGCCCTCACCGCCCTCGCGGTTCGCGAACGTCCCGCGGGCATCCTGGAGAGCACCGAGGTCATGGGTGTGGTGCCCGGCGATCCATCCAACGACATCTACAACGTCACCATCCGCAATGTGCTGAGCTGCAGCCGGGGCTGCGATCACATTGTCCGTTTTCTCAACGCTTCCGGCGTGAAGATGCATCACATCCTTCTCGACGGAGTCGTCGACACCTCGCCGGATGGGGTGTGCGCCCATGCCGCCGTCCGCATCGGCGACCGGCAGCCGGCGTGGGGCGGCGTCGCGCCGCTCGGGACGGCGTACGCCTTCCAAGTCCGCAACATCACCTCCAAGGCTCGGCACGCCGTCTTGATCGACGGCTCGCTCGCCGATTCGGTCATTTCCGGCGTGCTGAACCTGAACGCGGAAGGTTCGCCTGTTTCTTACGGTTCCGGGATCGAAAACACCCGCAATCTTGTAGTACTATAATTTTTCCCTAAATGGGCCGCACCAGCTTCAAAAATCTCAATGCGGCTGTCGCCGTCCAAAGAAAGGCACCCGGATGAAGGAAGCGTTGATTTATACAGGCGCAATAGAGCAAGGTAGGGCGAACCGTCCCGGTGAGCCGCAGATGGACGGCATAATCAGTTATATTAGTGCCAAATGGCGGCTCGGCGGGGACGCCTCGCCCTACCTTGCTTCATGATCGTCTGGAAAAGGGTACGGGGCGCAATAAATCAACGCTCCCTGAAGTCGGTTCGTACAGCATTCAGGAGACGCAGATGATGGCAGGACATGGAACCCAGGCGGGGGTGTCAGTGGACGCCTCCCGCGCGACGATCAGTCTGGACGGAGCATGGTCGCTGCGGGAGGCGGGCTCGCGTGCCGCCATGCCGGCGACCGTTCCCGGCTGCGTGCATTCCGATCTCATGGCGGCGGGACGAATCGACGATCCGTTCTATGGCGAGAACGAGGACAAGCTCCGCTGGATCTTCGAGAAGGGCTGGATCTACCGCCGCGCGTTCACGGTGCCCCGCCATTTCCTGTCGTTCGACCGGCTCCTGCTGTGCTGCGAGGGACTGGATACCGCGGCCGTCATTTTCCTCAATGGCCAGCACCTGGCCGTGACTGACAACATGTTCCGCACCTGGGAGTTCGACGTCCGCGACCGTTTGAAGGCCGGCGCCAACACGATCGAGATCCGGTTTGAATCCCCGCTAGATTACATCCGGCGTCAGCAGAAGGTGCGGGAGGTAGAGTATCCTTACGCGCCGCGGCAGATTCATGCGTTCAGCCAGATGCGCAAGGCGGCATACGGCTTCGGGTGGGATTGGGCCCCCGCGATCGCCACGTGCGGCATCTGGCGCTCGATCCATCTGGACGGATTCAATACGGGGCGCCTGGCCGATGTGCAGATCATCCAGCATCACTCTCGGCGGAAGGTGACGCTCGCGGTGGCCGTCGAGGCGCAGCGGACAACCCGTGCGCCGCTCATAGCGCGGACGACGCTGAAGTTCGAGGGTGCCGTGGTCGCGTCCCAGGAGTCCCCCTTGCGCGGTGGTCGGTCCCATGCGGAACTGGAGGTTCGGGAACCGCAGTTGTGGTGGCCGAGGGATTTGGGGGCGCAGCCCCTCTACGAACTGGTGGTGCAACTGACCGATGCCGCGGGCCACGTGATCGACCGCCAGCTCCGCCGGATCGGACTGCGCACGCTGAAACTGGTCTGCAAGCCCGACCGCTGGGGCGAGTCGTTCTGCTTCGAGGTCAACGGCGTGCCGTTCTTCGCGAAGGGCACCAACTGGGTGCCGGCCGACGCGTTGCCGTCGCGGGTGACCCCGGCCCTGACGCGGACTCTGCTCCAATCCGCGGCCGATGCCCACATGAACATGGTTCGCGTATGGGGCGGCGGTATTTACGAGTCGGATGTCTTCTATGACCTTTGCGACGAGCTGGGTCTCTGCGTGTGGCAGGACTTCATGTTCGCCTGCGCGCCGTACCCGATCGAGGTCAAGGCGTTTACCCGGAATGTGGAGACGGAGATCACGCAACAGGTGCGCCGTCTGCGCCACCATCCCTGCCTGGCCCTCTGGTGCGGCAACAACGAGATCGAGTGGTGCGGGTTCGTTGCCAAGCGTGCCGACAAGATGCACATGTCGCTGAAGCAGTACCGCGGCTTCTTCGGGGAACGGATTTCGGGCATCCTGGCCAGCCTCGATCCGCAGCGGGACTACCGGCCGGGCACCCCGTACAAGGAGGAGGGCGCGAGCTACGATCCGGACGTGGGAATCCCGCATCCCGACCGCGGGGACGAGCATATCTGGACCGTCTGGAACTCCGGCAAGCCGATCGAGTTGTACCGGGAATACAAGCATCGGTTTGTCAGCGAGTTCGGGTTCCAGGGCTTCCCGGAGCCGGCCACGGTGCGCGCCTTCGCCCGGCCCGAGGACGAATCGGTGAACAGCGCCGTGATGGAGCATCACCAGCGCACGACCAACGGCAACACCGTGCTCCTGCAGTACACGATGGCCTGGTTCCGCATGCCCCGGAATTTTACCATGTCGCTGTGGTTGGGCCAGATCCTGCAGGGCGTGGCCCTGAAGATCGCTTGCGAGCACTGGCGGCGCCTGATGCCGCGCACCATGGGCGCGCTGATCTGGCAGCTCAACGACACGTGGCCCGTCACGAGCTGCTCCAGCGTGGACTACTTCGGCCGTTGGAAGGCCGCCCACTATTTCATCCGCCGCTTTTTCGCGCCGCTGCTGGTGTCGGCCGAGGAGGACGCCGCGACGGGCCGTGCGCTTGTGCATGTGACAAGCGACCTGCGGACACCGGTGAAGGCCCGGCTGACATGGAAGCTGACCGACCTGGATGGCCGAGTCCTGCGGCGGGGCGGGCAGACGGTCGACGCGGCGCCGGGACGCAGCACGCCGGCGGCGAGGTTGTCGTTCACCCGCGAAGTGCAAGGAACCGGCGGGCGCAACGTGTTGCTCTGGCTGGAGCTGGCGGCGCACGGGCATCCGGTCTCGCGGAACCTGGTGCTGTTTGCCAGGCCGAAGCACATGGAGCTTCCGGATCCGCGGATCGCCCGCCGGATCGTCACGGTCAAGAACGGCGGTTTCCGTGTCACCCTGCGGGCCGCGAAGCCGGCGCTGTGGACGTGGCTGGAGATCCCCGGCATGCACCTGACCTGTTCCGATCAGTTCATGCACCTGGAGCCGGGCCGTTCCGTCGAGATCCAGGTGACGCCGGACGAGCCGATGACGGAGGCGGCATTTGCCAAGGCTCTGCAAGTCCGGAGCCTGTATGACACGTGGACCCCGGCGCCGGATCGGTAAGGTTCTGTGGGTTCGATGGTCGATCTCAGTTGACCGCAACGGAACGCGGATCAGGAGACGTGGCGATGACGGACAGAAGTGTTTCAGTGGACGAACAGCGGGACGCGGTCATGTTCGGGGTATGCGGAAATCGGTGGCGCACGCTTGTGGGCAACAGGGGTGGTCGCTTCTCCGTGGCCGCCTTGCTGGCCGTCTGCGTTTGTGCCGCCGTGCGGAGCGCGGTCGCGGAGGAGACCCGTCCTGCCGCCGATGCCGTTGCGTGCGCGCCCTTTCCGCGCCGTGCCGTGCCGGACTACGATATCGTCGCGGACTACGAGCGATGGACCAATTTTACGGCGGGCTACCAGCCCGACTACAGCGATTCCTCCAAGTACCTCGGGCCGCCGGAGACCGGCCGCCTGCCGAAACCCATTCAAATCGCGCGTGACGGGAAGGCCCTGGCCGAGATTGTGGTCGACCTCTCGGAAGCGATCCGGATCGACAACTTCTTTCCTGTGATCCACAACCAGGAACTCCGCGCGGCGCGCGGTCACGAGGTGCCCGTGGCGCGACTGGCGGCGAACGAGCTGAGAGAATGGCTCTTCCGCCTGACCGGCGGGGATTTTCCCGTGCTGCTCACGCCCAGCACGGACAAGAACGTCAAGATCTACCTCGGGGCGACCTTTGCCCGCCCGCACTTCCCCGAGGACCTGAAGCTGCTGGCCTCCGGCGGCTCGACCGATGGCTTTGCCGTGCGGGTGAAGGACGGCGACATCTACCTCTTCGGCGCGCGGCCCGCCGGCACGCTTTTCGGCGTCTACGCCTTCCTCGAGAACAACACCGACATCATCTGGGGCTACAACT
>CAYPJN010000029.1:0-13645 GCA_964411055.1 uncultured Lentisphaerales bacterium
ATGCCGAGACCCTAACCCTCGGGGCCGCGCAGCAGCAGATCGACTTCACCGGCTATCTGGAAACCAATGTCATGCCGGTCGTCGGGAACTGGTATTTCTTCCATCCGTCCTTCTGGGCGTCGTGGGACATCATGCATCCCGACGGCCCCGAGGCCTTTCCGGTGGTCGGCGATGTCCGGCCCGAATACGACTACACCGGGGCCGACGCCGTGGTCCGCCTCTTCGCGGCGGCGGCGCGCGTCACGCCCGCCGCATCGAGCAGCGGCTCGCCGCACGACGATATCCTCTGGACCGCGGCGGCCAAGCCCTTCGGCTACATCGAGAGCGGCGGCGACGACGGCCAGCGCCTGCGCCCGGACGCCTACGGCATTGTCCTGCCAGCCTTCCGCGACGTGCGCCTCGTGCCCATTGACGCCTCCTCCGCCGGCGCCGCCGGCGCCTTCGACATCCCCTGGCGGCGCCACATCGACGAACACCTGCCGCCATATGTCGCATACGGCACGCTCGATCCGGATTGCAGATACTGCCGGCTGATAGGCACCTTCGAGGATTCGGCCTTCCGGCAACAGGGCATCGACTGGCTGCTGGTCAACAGTGACCGCTGCACCCTGCCGCCGCCCGGCGGCGGTGGCGGTGGCGGAGGCGGTTCTAGGAGGGGACACTGATGCGCGCGCGGAACGCCATAAGCGTCACGGAACGGACTGCGCCGCCATGTTGTTCATCGTCCGGCCAGGCCATGATCGAGTTCGTAGTGGCCATCCTGCTCGTGGTGATCATCGTCGCGGGACTGCTGCAGTTCGTCGAACTCGCCGGAATCAAGGGACAATTGCTGGGCGCCATCCGCCGCGAGGCCGGCGAGCAAGCCCTTGGCGAGCGCATAGTGCTTGGTTCCGCGCCGGAGTATATACTGGACTGGCAGGAGGGCAGCGACGACATCCGTCACACCGCCGACGATCCCCATGACAACGGCAGCCCGGGCAACACGCTGCAGGCGGCGGTGCTCGACCGCACGGTGGCGCACCCCGCGGACTGGGCGTGCCTCGACGAGGCCCGCAACAACGGCATACCCGACCTGCACTCCAGCGGCCAGCCCATGGGCGCGCTGGGCTTCGTGCATGCCAACCTGCAGGAGGAGGTGGATCTGCTGCCGGCCATGCGCGACTGGCTGATCGGCAAGGAGAGCATCACCGTCGGCACGGAACTCTGGTTCCCCCGCCTGTCGCTGGAGGGTTTCGATTGATGCGTCCGTTCCGCCTGCTTGCGCTCCTGATGACGTTGCTCCCCGTCCGAACCGATGCTGCCTTTTTCATGCGGCTGCGGGGCTCCGACCGAGGGCAAATCGCGGCGCTCGGCGGGCAGGCGGTTTATCGAACCACGGCGCGCATCAATGGAGTGCCGGCCTCGCTGGACGTCTTCGGATTCGGCTCCGCCGCGGACGACGTCGCCGACGAGCTGCGGCGTCTCTGGCAAATGCCGGCCCCCGACGCGCCGGGGCCCGCGTGGCTGACACGCGTCCGCGATGGACGCGTGGTGCATCTGCTGGTGCTCCCCGGCGTGCGCCTCTCCGACACCACCGTCTGGCTGATCGAGCCGCAGAACCGCGGGCCGCTTCCGCGCGGCAGCGCGATTTCCGAGCCCCCTGGAACCAATCCCTTCCCCACCGGCGAGTTGCGCTGCTGGATCGCCAATGACCAGACCCGCTCGCTCTTCCTGCTATACCGCACGGCCGATGCTCCGGAAGGGGCACTGACGGCTGTGACGGCCGCGCTGGCGGCGGAGGGCTGGCAGGAGCAGGTGCGCACCGGCACCCTCGCCATGCTGGCGCGCGACGGGCGCGCCGCGCTGGCCTTCGCGGCGTCCGCTTCCGGCGGGACGGAAGTCACACAACTGGCCGTCTTCATGCAGGGCGCCGCCCCGCGTCTTTGAGGCACCTGGGAACCGGAGCCGCCCGCGCGCCTGCAACAGAAGCCGGGCCATCCCGGCAAAGCCAAAACCGCCCTCGGGCGGCGTCGCCCAGGCCGGCGGAGACTCCATTTCCGCCACCAATTACGCCGGTTTTATCAGTTTTCGTTCTTCTTGTCCCGCAGATCAGGGGTGGCGGCAAGCAGATGGACAGCGCCGGTCTGGCCGTTCATGGCCACCACCTGGCCATCGACGAGAGTGGCCAGCAGTCCTTCGATGCCGACGATCGCGGGAATCCCCATTTCGCGCGCCACGATCGCCGAGTGCGACAGGATGCTGCCGCGTTCAATCAGGATGCCCTTGACAGCCGGATACAACGGCACCCAGCCCGGATCGGTTCGTCCGGCCGCCAGGATGCAGCCATTGAGATCCAGGTTGTCACGGGGACTGCTCACGATCCGCACCGGGGCCGTGACCACCCCGGGGCAGCACCCCGTTCCGTTCAGGTCGCCCGCCGTCGGCGCCGCGGTTCGGACGTTGCGGAAGGTGTTGCCGGTGTAGACCATCCCGTAGGTCTCGAAATGGTCATCCGGCGCGGGGCACGCTTCCGAGCGGTAGCCGTCAAACTCGCGGTGGCGCAACGCGGTCAGCGCCCGCAGGTCGGTGGTTACGGCCGTTCCCTTGACCGTGTCCCAGACTTCGTCGATCGTGAGATAGAAGATATCCTGGGGGGTGGCGAGCAAGCCAGCCTCCGTCAAGTGGTGTCCCATGGCCTGCAGCAGTTCGCGCAGCACCCCGTAGATGCGGGTGCGGTCAAAACGCATATTTTCGCGGTTCCTGACCCCTTTGCGAGCCCGGCGCAGGACCAGGCGGAACACAAGACGGCGGAGCCATGGGATGGAGCGCTTCCCGAGCGCCGCGTCAACGACCTCCTCCGCGTGACGCCGGATGTCCTGCTCGCGCGCCGCCATGGCATCGGCATCGAGCATGGCTTCTTCGACCCCGAGATAGTTCTGCAGGATCTGGTAGACGAACGCGGGGGTCTCGCGCAAGGAAGGCTCTTCGAGCTTGAGTTCATTAATGCAGCGGAAGCCATAGCGCTTGAGATAGACGGCAATCTCCGCCGTCACCTCGGCGCAGGCCGGATCGGACGGGATCTGCCGGGCCAGAGTGTGGTGATCCTGCTGCCGGAAGCGCGCCAGCATGGCCGGATTGCGCCGGATGCACAGCGCCAGACGCATCAGCATTTGTGTCGGCGCGGTGCTTTCGATGTCGCCGTTGCCGCAGATCAGATCGTTCTGCAGCGACCGGCTCTCGTCGCCGCACCAATCCCGGCAAAAGTTGCGCAGGAGACCGTAGTGGATCATCACGTAGAAGTCGTTGATGATGGGGGCCTGCCAGTTCCACAGGAGCCGGGTCTCCATCTCGCGGTACACCTGCAACAACTCATGCGGTGCCATGGCATTGAAATCCATGGCCTCCCATTTCTCGTAGAGCAGCCGAAACCGGGCCTGGAAGCGCGCCACACGACCGTCGAGCGTAGCAAACTGGAACAGCATGCGAACCACGAGCCGCAACAGCCGCGGGCACTCGACCGGCCACTTGCGCCAGGCGGCTGGCGGATCAGCCCCGTCCTCCACTGCATCCCGGCGTTCGCGCACCCCCATCATGGACTCCATGAACCGCTTGTTCATGCCGTAGCCCGGGAACTGCCGGATCAGGCGGTACCAGTTCGTCAGGTTGTAGTAGACCTGGCCGCGGATCAGTCCGAGCATGTTCTCGTAAACCGGGCGGTTCGCCCGCACCACCGCGTCCGGAATCCCCATAACCTGCGAGAAGCAGTGGTATACCACGGTGTAGGCATGACGGATGAAGCTGAAGGTCATCGGGCTGGTGACGCCGCTGTAGCTCTCGATGATGTTCGAATTGTCCCAGACCTGCAGGTTGCCTGCGGCCGGGCCGGCATCAGCGACCGTGGTGATATCGCGCGTCTGCAGGATGTAAAGCGCGCCATGCGCATCGAAACAGAACTCGATATCCTGCGGCCTGCGCCGCGATTTTTCGATGGATAGGGCCGCCTGGATGACGGCGTCGCGCTGCGCATCGCTGAGGGCGGGGATGTCGCGCGCCTCCGCCGGGACGGGTTCTTCCACGAGGCCTTCGCCGGCGGCACGGTCGAGAACGTACCGGGTTTCCTTGCGGGCCGGCGTCTGTTTGGCCACGCGCGTCGCCTTGCGATAGCACACCTGATCCGCCGCCAGTCCCGCCCCGACAAGCCCTTCGCCCAGCCCGTACAGCGCGGACACCACGAGCGTCAGCGGATCCTGTGAAACGGGGTCGGCCGTGAAAACGACCCCGCTCACGGCGGCATCGACCATGCGCTGGATGACGACCGCCATCCGCACCGGGTGCAGTTCCAGGCCATTGGCCTGCCGGTAGCGCAAGGCGCGTTCCTGATAGCCCGACGCCCAGACCCGCCGCACATGGTGCGCCACCGAGACGGCCCCGCGCACATACAAGAAGCTCTCATGCACACCGGCAAAGGAATGCGCTGCACCGTCTTCATCGTCCGCCGACGAGCGCACCGAGACATAACCGGCAGCGGGCCCGCTGATGAACGCCACCGACGACAGTTCGTCCTCCATCCAGCCGGGCAACGGGGCCTCCATGATCATCCGCTGCACGTCCGCGGCGAGTCCGGCAGGGCAATCCGACTTCAGGCGGGCCAGACGCCGCGCTATCCGTTCACCAAGGCCGTCTGCCGCCAGGAACTCCATCAAGCCGTCCACGGGCAGCGCCACCCATTCGGGAACCCGGTGGAACCGCTGCAACCGCAGCAGGTTAAGCCCCTTGCCGCCAATCGAGGATGTTGTCGCGTGCGCCCCGTCCGGGTGAAATAGATGGCTCATCATCCGCCTCCGAGTGCAACACCGTGGATCCGGAGCAGTTCGACCGCCAGGATCAGGTAGAAAATGACAATGTAGCCGCCGCCGTAAGCCTCGAGATTGCGTGCGGTGCGGCGGCTGGGCGCCAGCCGGAAATGGAGGAAGCCGCCCAGGCAGGCCAGGAAGAGCGCAATCAGCCCAGCATAGTATAGTGGCCCGAGTCCAAGATAGGCCCCCACAAGCCAGGCCAGCCCGGTATTGAGCACCCGCAACACCAGGGCAACATGGCCGGCCGCGAAGAGGCCAAGATGTCCCGAATAGCTGTCAACCCCCTCGATTTCATCCTCGGGCATGCGGATTTTGCGCGAGATCTCCCAGTTCGAGAACGCGAAGAAATCCGCCGCCGCATAGGCCCAGAACAACCAGGGAGCCTTCCAGAAGGGCCGTTTCATGGTGAAGCTGAAGATGGTTGCCGTCAGCAGCGGCATGATCAGCATGTGCGCGACGGAATAGAGGATGAAATGCGCCCGCAACCAGCGCGGAACAAAGAACTCGTGCAGCATGATCCATGAGAACAGGACGGTTATCGCGACTGCCAGCACGGCGGCCCAGCCGCCGAGCAGGGCGCAGCACAGCTCAACCATGATCGCCGCCCCGCCCAACAGCTTCAGGTGCTTCAGGGTGATCAGGCCCCGCGAGAGAATGCGCGCCGGATAATGCACGATATCCTCGGCATAGTCCTTGTGCTCATCGAACACCCGCAGATGGAAGAAGATGCAGAACAGGAACAGCATACCTACCGGCGTGAACCAGCCGATCCGCAACGCCTCGCCCGGTCGGCCCAGCACCTGTGCCAGGAACTGGTTGGCCAGAAAATAGACCACCACCATGCTGATGTGGCTGAACAACGGGAACCGTTCGTCCATATAGGCGGACAGCCTGCTGATGAACGGGCTTTCGATGGTCAATTCGCTATTGCCTGCGCCCATGGAGCTTTCCCCGTCCGTTTTGACGCCTGTCCAGCCACTTGCGAAGAGCGGCATAATCGATCTTGGATTGGTGCCGGGGATCCAGCGGCAGCCGTTTGCCGGTAAAGATCACCTGGTCGACGGGCACGTCGGCCGCCTTCAACTGCGGCGCCAGCCCGGGCGTCGGCCGACCCTGCACAACGACAACAAACCGCCCCGCATGCTCCAGCGCCGCCACCCGCTTGGCACCGCGCGCGAGGGCGGCCGCCTGCGCCTCGACAAGCTGGGCGTGAAGGATCCGCCCATGGCATTCAATGGTTGAATGCACGCGTCCGGTCAACCAGAAACGCCCATCCTTGTCAAAATAGCCGGTATCTCCCATGCGATGCCAGCAGCGCCCATTGTCGTCGCACAGCTTGTTCTCGGCCACCGCCGCGGGATTGCGGAAATAGTCGCGGCACACATGCGCGCCTGAAACGATCAGCTCTCCAATGCCATCCGCCGGAACGTCCAGTTCCGTCCAGTCCCGGAAGACCAACGGTTCCCGCGCGATGCGTATCAGCCGGGCCGCCACGCCTTCCACGGGCTTCCCGACGCATGTTCCCTCGCCCGCTACCTCCAGCCGTGCGATCAGCGACATCGACGCCACCGGTTCGGCCTCCGTTGAGCCGTACACCACCGTGATCTCCGTGTCTGGGAGGGCCGCCTGCCACCGCCGCAGGACCGTGTCCGGCACGGGTGCCCCACCGGTCAGGATCCGCCGTGGAACGGCATTCCGGCCGGTTGCGGCAATCTCCTCGACCAGCCGATCGACAAAAGGCGGCGACGCAGTGCATGTGCTCACGCCATGCCGCTTGATTTGCGCCAGCAGCCGTCCGCCATCGACCTCGGATCCCCGGCGGAAGTCCATGTCGGGGATGACCGACGTGATGCCGTCGGCCAGATTGCGCAGCGCGAAGACGGGGAACATGGGCATGTCCACATCGGCATCGTCATACCGGTATTCGCGGCAAAGCGCGGCATATTGCGCGGCCAAGAACCCGTGGGTGCGATTGGCCCCTTTCGGCACCCCGCTTGAACCGCTGGTGAAGGTGATCAGCGCCGGCGATTCAGAACTTTCCGGCTGCCAGACCGTCGGATCGGGGGGAACCCGCAGCAGCTCGGCCATCGTCAACCGCGCCGGAAATGAAGCGATGCGAGGGGAGGTTGTCACCGTCAACGGCAGCCGCCGCAACGTCGGCGCCATCAGACGCAGCAGATGACTGCGCCCTATGCCGGCAAAACCGCCTGGTTCAGCAAACGCAGCAAACTGAGCAATTTTGCGCATCGACATCCAGGGATCCACAAACACGGCGACCGCCCCGATCTTGATCACCCCGAGCAGCAGAGTGTAAAGATCGATCGACATCGGAATCATCACCACCAGGCGGTCACCCGCCTGCAGCCCCTCCCGCTGCAGGCCGGCCGACACGCGGCACACGCGATCCCAGAGCCCGGCAAAGCTCACCGCGCGGCCATTTGGCATGACCAGGGCCGGACGCTCCGGAACCCGTTGCGCCGCGTCGCGAAAATATTCGAGTATGTTAGGACATACGTCGTTCACGATTTCCCTTCCGAATGTCCAAGATACTTTTCAAACAGAACATACTGTCGGAACGGCTCGGACACGCCACCGTCCAGCCTTCGCGAGGCGTTCCCTTCTTGCATGAGACACATCAACGCCTCACCATAGCCGCTGGCCACGGTCCGTTCAAAGGCCAGGGCCATCAGTGCCGCCCCTACGCCATGGCCCCGATGGGCCGGCAGGCAACCCAGCGACTTGATGCAGACGCGCGTGGCGCGGCGACGCCGCCACATGAATTTCAGTTTTGCCAGCGCATCACGCCGTCCCCGCATGGCACGCACGGCGGCGGCATAATCGGGATAGCAGAACACGAACCCCGCGACACTGGCGTCCGGCGCGCAGCAGAACTGGCAAAGCCCCGGCACCAGCAAAGGCTTGATCCCTTCATACAGGCGCAGGAAGCCATGCAGCGAGATCGGCGTGTAGTGGCGGTTGCCGCGAAAGATCTGAACCGACAGGCGATGAATCAAGTCAATTTCGTCTGCCAGACGCCTGATGTCGAGCGGACGGAAGGTATAGCCCTGGCGGCTGGCCCGCCGCAGACAGGGAGCCAGGTTGGCGGCAGCTTCCGCCGGGTTTACGATGCGCGAGGTGAAGTATCGGTCGACGACGGCATATCCGCAGGACGCCCACAACGCTGGATAGTAGGCCGGGTTCCATGGTTCTTTCAGGAAAGGGTTCGCGTGAAGCGGTGCGACGGCAAACCGGTAGGAGTGCCAAGTGTCGCCATCCATCGGTCCGAGCACATGCACAACCCCCCGCGAGCGCAACCAGTCTTCGGCCGCCGCCAGCATCGGACGGCAGGCGTCGAGATCGTTGAAGGCTTCAAACAAACCGATCGTGCCCCTGCCGGGCGACCCGGAGAGGCGGGCCATGCAGCGTGCGCGAACATCGCCATCCCGCTCGGCCACGAAAGCGGCCTGGCGACCGGCGGCCGCCGGTTCCGACAATACGGTCTGCACCGTGTCGAGGGCCTGGGGAATGAAGAACGGATCCCCGGCGTAGACACGCGCGGGCAACCCGATGAATCGGCGTTGTAACAGCTTTCCGGTGCCCAATTCAAGAACCCGCATGTTCACCTCTTCGGCGACTCGCCCCAAGGCCCAACCGGAATGAGCACGTCTGCCTCCCGTCCGTATACGTCCGCCCAGAGCAACGGCCGCCAGAGTCCCAGCACCTGATAAACTTGTCCGACAGCCGTCAACGCAACTGCAAATACAACTGCGACCAACGCCACCGCGCCGCCGGTTCCCTGCGGTCGCCCGGCCATGATCCCGGTGCCGATCCAGGCCGTCGCCAGCACACCGCACGACAGCAGCAGCAGACTCGCCGTATCGGCGCCGCGCCGCATAAGGAGCGGCACGGCCAGGACGGACGCCATAGCCGCGAGGGCCATGGCAAGCTGCCGGGCGGACCAGTGCCAACCGCTCCCTCCGCAGTCCATCTGGACCACAACTCCGACCAGAAGCGGAACCAGCACGGACGCCAGAAACGGCCCATACACAAATCGGAACAGGCCGGTCAGATTCGCCAAAGCCATCAGCACCGCCGCCGGTGTCGCCAGCAACACCATGCGCCGGTCCGCAAGCGCCCGCCGCTGCGCGCCGCTCGTGCCTGCGCAGACCACCAGGAAGAACAGGATCGCGGCCAGCAGCGGAACTGCCCAATCCACGGAACCGAGGCTCCAGATCCCGTAGAGGATGATGCTCATGATCATCAGTGTCTTGATCCGCAGCAGCTTGCCGTGCCGATTCGCAACCGGCAGCACCACCGACAGAATCAGGATGCTGATCGACTGCATAATCAGCTCCGGGACGGACTTGGTGACGGTTTTGAGCAGCATGAATGCGGCCAGCAGAGGCACATACAGGTTGTCGCGCCCGCCAATCGAAACGGCCTCGACCAGCGTCAACAAGGTCGCCGCCAGAAACGCCGAAAGCAGCGCCTGCCAGCGCCCGGCAGCCCCCTGCCATGTCAGTGGCAGGAAGACGGCGAGGAAGGCGAGCCACCAGAAGGCGACGGAACCCTCCAGGCTCTTGTGTTCATCCACGCCTCCGGTGCGGTAGCGGATGCGTCCGAAACGGGAACCGACGAGCGCGGCCGCGGCATCCGCCACCGTCAAGACAAGAACCGCGCCCATGTAGATCCCGTACTTTCCATCGGTCAGCCAAAACAGGATGGCGATCGCAAACGGATAATAGACACTGCCCCAACTCCTGCGTTTCACCCGGCACAGACACTGGAGCCAACCGGTGTGCTCCGCCAGCCAGAGCCCCGCGCCGGAGACGACCGCCAGCAACAAAACGGTCGTGGCGCGATCCAGCAGCAGGGGAAACAGCAGGCACCCCAGTCCGGCGCCGAGATGCACGAGCTTGCGCGACCACTCGGGCTGAATTGTGGTGCGCCGGGCCAGCAGTTCCACAACGCCAATCCAGGCGGCCAGCAGCAACATGATCGCCAGCGCCCCGCTCGCCTCAGCCGGCATCGGATACCCCCTCCACGTCTGCAGGGGCGCGGGCCGGACCGACTTCGTCGACATGGAAGGCGCTGTAGAAGAAGGCTCGGTCGCGGGCGAAGAGACGCCCGGCCAAGTCATTCAGCGGGGTTGCACGATCGGCATGGCGCGGCGGACAGCCGCGCGGAACGAGCATGTTCCAGTAGGCCAGCCTGGCGCCGTCACGCGCATGCTCCAGAAGCCTCCCGTAGAGGAGCGCGCTGCTCCCGGCGTCCATATACTCGAAGATGTCGGATAGGTTGTACCCATCAAACCCGGCCGCTCCGTAACGCGCGGCGGCGGCCTCGATTCCGCCATGGAACAGCGTCAGTCGCCCGGCGTGGCGGCGAATGCCAGCCAGCACACCCGGATGCGTCCAGTCCGGCATGGCCGCGTTGAACCCGCCGGTCAGCACGTATTTCAGATAGGGGTTATTGTGCGTCTCAAGCTGCGTCAGGGCATATCGCGCGCGCATCATGATCCGGGCGGCCACGGAACCCTCCACATAACGGAAAAACTCGGGGTCACGCCCCATCCGGCCCATCACGGACCGGCTGAAGAAGAGTTTGAAGAGCCAGCGCCAGCGGCGGTTGTTCCAGCAATGCTCGTAGAAGTGCTCGCGCGCGGCCTTGTCACGCGGCTGCTGTAGCGCCTCCACCACGCTCCGGCCATGCACCAGCGGAAGCACGCGCCGGCGAAAAAGGCGGAAGTAATGCTCAAACTTGCCGCCGTGGATAACGCCCCCGGCAATCAATCCCGGATTCGCATCCCAGAAGCTGCGCGAGGCGGCGCTCAAGACCTCACGCAAACCGGCGTAGGCCGCCAGACGATTATCCATCGGGTTGAAGCCGAGAAAAGCCAGCGCACCCGGGTCGCTCATGCGCCGCACGGCCGCCACCCGCAGTTCCACGCAGGCAAGCTGCGTCAGGTTCAGATCCGCCGCGATCACCTCCGCACCATGAGACAGCAGATGCAGGCTGTTGTCGCCTGCCGAAGCGATCGAAAGAATCCGGGTTCCCGGCCCGGGACGCAGCGCTTTCACCAGTAAGCGACTGTCCTCCCAGCAGTTTGCATAGCGAATCCGGTTGAACGCGACCCGACTTGCCACCACTGCCGAAAGATCCGTCATATGGCACAGCACCTTCGTAAACGCCCGCTCGGGAGCAAAGATTTCGAATGCATGAGATCCGGCCACATTCAACTCCACCTACGGCGAGCCCCGGATGCGCGCCAGGTGACGTGCATATTACATGATGCGACTGGGCAAGTCCACCCAGGTTCCGTGTACTTGGACTGTGGATCTGCGGCGTAGTGCGGTGGTTCGCGGTCCGGGACGTCCCGCGCCACGGTCACGTCTTCACGTCGTCACGCATCACGTCTTCACGCATCACGTCTTCACGTCATCCCCCACTACGCCACCTGCCCATTACCCTGCCCTTAACAAGTGTTTCGCAATCCCAATGCAATCTGATACCATAAAAGCGCAATGCAGCCCTAGCGAGCAAACAAGCCCATGAAACTTCGCATCATCCTCGTCATCGCGGTAGTCGTCGGCCTGCTGGCCGCCCTGCTGACACGGCAGTACCTGAAGGCCAAGGACCGGGAGGTTGACAAGCGTCTGGCCGAGATCAGCCGCCGCTACCGCCGCGTGAAAGTGGTGACGGTGGAGAAGCCCCTGCCGGCGGGCACCGTCCTGTCCGCCAAGGATCTGCGCTACATGGAGGTGTTCGAGCAGCAACTCCGCCAGGACGCCGTGCTGGAAGATCAATACCGCGCGCTGGTCGGACGCAAGCTGCTCAACCGCCTGGATGTCGGCACGCCCATCTTCTGGTCGGACATCGAGGGCGGCGCTCCCGGCAGCCGCGGACTGGCCGGCGACATCAAAAGCGGCATGCGGGCGCTCTCCATCAACGTCGGCGGCGCCGCCGCCGTCAGCGGCATGGTGCGTCCCAACGACCGCATCGACGTGATCGGCACCTTCACCTTCCCGTCGCGCCAGCATCCCGGCGAGATGGAGCTGGTCACGCTGACGATCATCCAGGATGTGACGGTGCTGGCCACGGGCACGGAGACCGCCAAGACCCTCGCAGGCACCCCGGGCCGCGCGGGCAGCTACAACATGGTCACGCTCGAGGTGACGCCGCGCGAGGCCGAGATGCTCGTCTTCGCGGAGCAGATCAAGGGGCGCCTGGCACTCGCGCTGCGCAACCCCGACGACGTCCACTACGAGCCCAGCCTGCCGCGGGTGAACTTCGAGAAGATCGAGTCGGAGATCGAGTCGCTCAACATCCACCGCCAGCGCACCATCCTGCGCAAGCGGGACTAGTCCCCCACCCCATGCCCGAAACCTTTGAATTTCTGATCCAGCAGCCGGGCGCGGCCCCCGTTCCATGCGATCTGCCTCTCGGCAGCTACCTGATCGGACGCGGCGAGGGTTGTCCCATCCGGTTGCGCCATGCCGAGGTCAGCGAGCGCCACGCGCGCCTGGTGCTGGCCCGCGATCGGGGTGTGATCGAGGATCTCGGCTCGCAGAACGGCACCTGGATGCAGGGACGCCGGCTGGCGGCCCCCGCCGCGCTGGCGCCGGGACAGGAGATCGGCATCGGCCCCTATCTGCTCGTGGTGCGTGGCGTGCCGTCCGCCACCGCGCCGGCACCGACCGCTCCGGCGCCTGCCAAACCGCGGCCTCCGACTCCGGCCGTGCCGCGCAACGGTGGACCCGCCGCGGGGCTCTCCACCTTCCAGCCACCGCCCGTCGATCCCCAGGTCGCCCTGCGCCGCGAGATCAAGAACCAGATCCACCGCGAACTGGTCCAGCGCCTCGACCTCAAGCGCCTGACGGCCGCGCGCATCAACGCCGCCGAACTGCAGCAGCGCGCGCGGGAGACCCTGGCCGCCGTCATCGCCGACGCGCGCGGCAAGCTGCCGCCGGGCATCGACCCCGACCAGCTCGCCACCGACATCTTCAACGAGGCCCTGCGGCTCGGACCGCTCGAGGATTTGCTGGCCGACGAGAGCGTCACCGAGATCATGATCAACGGCCCGCAGCAGGTCTATGTCGAGCGCAACGGCAGGCTGGTCATGACCGACCAGAGCTTCATGGACGACGCCTCCGTCCTGGCGATCATCGAGCGCATCGTCTCGCCTATCGGCCGCCGTATCGACGAGAGCCAGCCCTACGTCGACGCGCGCCTGCCCGACGGCTCGCGCGTCAACGCCATCATCCCCCCGCTCTCCCTGACCGGCCCCTGCGTGACGATCCGCAAGTTCTCGCGCGTGCCGCTCACCGAGGCCGACTTGGTGCGCTTCGGCACCTGGACCGCCGCGATGGCCGCCTTCCTCAAGGTCTGCGTGCAGATGCGCAAGAACATCATAGTGTCCGGCGGCACGGGCTCGGGCAAGACCACGCTGCTGAACGTCCTCAGCGACTACATTCCCGCCGGCGAACGCATCGTGACCATCGAGGATGCCGCGGAACTGCGGCTCGGACAGCCGCACCTGGTGCGCCTGGAGGCGCGCCCGCCCAACATCGAGGGGCGCGGCGCGATCACCATCCGCGATCTCGTGCGCAACGCCCTGCGCATGCGCCCCGACCGCATCATAGTGGGCGAATGCCGCGGCGGCGAGGCCCTCGACATGCTGCAGGCCATGAACACGGGGCACGACGGCTCGCTGACCACGGTGCATGCCAACTCGCCGCGGGACGTCATCTCGCGCCTCGAGACCATGGTGATGATGTCCGGCATGGATCTGCCCTCGCGCGCCATCCGCG
>CAYPJN010000030.1:0-10849 GCA_964411055.1 uncultured Lentisphaerales bacterium
CGCCAAGCAGGGGCTGCGGCCCGTGCGCTGGGTGCTGGCCGTTCCGAACGATTCCCCGATCCAGTCCGTCAAGGATCTCGAGGGCAAGCGCATCGCCACCGAGGCGGTCGGCCTGACGCGCCGCTATCTGGAAAAACACGGCGTCGCCGCGAATGTCGAGTTCTCCTGGGGGGCCACGGAGGTCAAGGCTCCCGAGCTGGTCGACGCCATCGTGGAGCTGACGGAGACGGGTTCCTCGCTGCGGGCCAACAACCTGCGCATCGTCGACACGGTGCTGACCTCGACGACACGGCTGATCTGCAGCCACAAGGCCTGGGGAGAGCCCGCCAAGCGCGCCAGGATCGAGAACCTCGCCCTGCTGCTCGCCGGGGCCTTGGCGGCCGAGACGCGCGTCCTGCTGAAGATGAACGCGCCGGAGAAGGCTTTGGGCGCCGTCGTCGCCCTGCTGCCGGCGCTGCACGCCCCGACGGTCAGCTCGCTCAACGCCGATGGCTGGCACGCGGTCGAGACCGTGGTCGAGGAGTGCCGCGTGCGCGAGCTGATCCCCGCGCTGCGCGGTGCCGGCGCGCAGGGGATCATCGAGCTGCCGATCAACAAGATCATTCTCTAGCGGCCGCCCGGAGCAGCCGCCGAAGCCCAACAACGACCAAGGAGAACACACGTGGGTTCCATCAAGAAGAAGCGCCGCGCCAAGATGTCCAAGCACAAGCACGACAAGCGTCTTAAGGCGAACCGTCACAAGAATTGAGACGCCGGGAGTTGGAATGCGTTCCCTCAGACTGGCCGCGGGCGCGTTGCTGTTGCTCTGTGCCGGGTGCGGGATGTTTCCGGTCTCTCCCGCTTCCCGCGCCACCCTGCTGCCGCGCGGGGACGCCGATTTTGCGAGCTCCCTGGCGCATTTCGCGCACGGGCTGATCCTGGACGCCGAACTGGGCCCGGCCGGAGCCGAGGCGGCCCTAGGCGCGTTCCGGCAGGCCGCGGCCCTCGACGCCACGAACGCGCTCCTGACACACCTGCTCGCGGGCCGTCTCTGGAGCCAGGGGGATCACGAGGCGGCCATGGAGGAGGTCCGCCGCCAGATTCGCCGGCACGACTCCGCGGCCAACCACGCCCTGCTGGCCAGCCTGGCCGACGCGGCGGGGCAGCACGCCCTGGCCGCTGCGCATTTCAGCAAGGCCGCCGAACGGCAGCCCGACGGCGGCCGCCAATGGCGCGCGCTGCAGGCGCGCGCCCTGATCCGCGCCGGCGATGACCGCGGCGCCCTGCGCGTCCTGCGGCGGCTCGCCCTGCCGCGGCGCCATGCGGACGGCGATTTCGCGCTGCCCTTCATGTGGGGACGCCTGTTGCTGCGGTCGGCGGCGGACGCGCCGCGCGCCCGCCCCTTCTTCCATCTCGCGCTGCAGTGCGCCACGACCGGCGTGCAGCGCGCGGTCGCCCACGAGGCGCTCGCCAGCGCGGCGCTCGCGACCGGCGACACGAACGGCGCGCGGCGCGCCGTGCAGCAGGCCGTCCGCGAGGCGCCGGGCGACCCGGAGCGCATCCTCAATTTCGTGCGCTTCGAGCTGGCCGCGACCGGCCCCGCGGTCACCAGCGCCTGGATGCGGGCCGCCGCCGCGCCGCGCCCCGACGCCGTCCCCCTGCTGGCCCTGGCGCACATCGCCGGGGCGCGGCGCGACTTCGCGGCCGCCTGCCACTACGCCGGGGCGGCGCGGCAGGCGCTCGAGCGCGACGGCGCCGTGCCGCTCGCCGCCGCCTTTTACACCCTGCATGCCAATTTCCTCGACGAGGCCGGACGCAAGACGGAGGCCGAACAGATGCTGCTCGAAGCCCTGACGGAGCATCCGGACTCGGCCATGCTCCAGAACCACCTGGCCTACTTCTGGGCCGTCGAGAACCGGCGGCTGGAGGAGGCCGAAACGCTTGTCGCGCGGGCGCTGGCCCAGCAGCCGGAGAACGGCGCCTTCCTCGACACGCTCGGGTGGGTCTACTATCGCCAGGGGCGCTACGACGAGGCCCTGCGCCAACTCGCGCTCGCCATCCGCAGCGAGGGCGACGACCCCGCCATCCTCGACCATCTGGGCGATGTCTACCTGGCGCTGGGACGCCTCGAGGAGGCGCTCTTCTTCTGGCGGCGCAGTCTGAGGCGCGCCCCCGACAATGCCTCCGTGGCCGAGAAACTGCGGCGGCATGCCGCGCCGGAGACAAAATGAGCCTGCCCGCCATCCACCAGTTCGTGGCGGGATTCCGCCAGGGCGACGCCATCAGCCAGGAGGCCGTCGTCATGCGGCGGCACTTCCGCGCCTGGGGCCACGCGTCGGAAATCGTCTGCGAGGTCCGGCGCACGGCGCCGCAGGTGCGCCACGAGATCCGCGACCTGGCCGAAGTCGCCGGCGCCGCGCGGCGCGACGACATCGCCCTCCTGCACCTCTCCATCGGAACGCCGGTCAACCTCGCCTTCGCGGCCCTGCCGTGCCGCAAGGCCGTCCTCTACCACAACATCACGCCGCCGCACTACTTCCGTTTCTGCAATCCCGCGCTGGCGGGCGAGTTGCAGACTGGGCGGCAGCAGGCCGCCGCCCTGGCCGGCGTCGCCGAGGTGGCCCTGGCCGACAGCGCCTTCAACGCCGGTGAGCTCCGTGGGATGGGGTACCGTGACGTGCGCGTGCTGCCGCTGGCGATCGACCTCGCGGCCTTCTCGCCGCGCCAGGCCGAGCCGGCCATGCGGCGCCGGCTCGACGACGGCGTCATCAACGTGCTCTTTGTAGGCCGCTGCGTGCCCAACAAGCGCATCGAGGACCTGCTGACGGTCATGCACTACCTCCAGCGCCACGTGGAACCCGCCGCGCGCCTGGTGCATGTCGGCTCGCACGCCGGGGTCGAGGCCTACCACAGTCTGCTCGTGGCGCGCGCCCGCGCGCTCGGGCAGCGCGACATCCGCTGGCTCGGGCCGGTGACCCCGGCGCAGCTCAATGCCTGCTACGCCACGGCCCGCGCCTTCCTCTGCCTCAGCGAGCACGAGGGCTTCTGCGCCCCGCTGATCGAGGCCATGCTGCACGATGTCCCCGTCGTCGCCCGGCGTGCCGCGGCCGTGCCCGAGACGCTGGACGGCGCCGGCGTGCTCGTCGACACGCACGACTTCCCGCTGATCGCCGAGACGCTCGGCCGCGTGCTGCGCGACGCCGGACTGCGCCAGTCCATCGTCGCGCGCCAGCGGGCGCGCCTCGCGGCCTTCCGGGCGCGCGACCTCGATGCCGAACTGCGCGCCGCGCTGGCCCCTCTGCTGCATGTCGATCCGACGCCATGAGCGACGAACTGCACACCACGGACATTCCGTCGGGAGCCCTGCGCCGCGGCCTGCGGATGAGCGTGACCGCCAGCTCGCTGGGGATGGTCTTCTTCGTCGTCATCCTCAACATGCCGTTCCAGATGCTGCTGGAGGCGCTGGGCGCGTCGGGCTTCCTGATCGGCCTCTTCGGCACGATCCGCCAGCTCGCCCTGCTGATGCAGATACCCGGCTCGCTGCTGATGGAGCACCTGAAGCGGCGCAGGCCCGCCTGGGCCACGCTGGGCGTCATCCACCGGCTGCTGGTGCTCGTGCCGGCCTGGCTGGCCTGGCGGCGGCCCGGCGCCGGCGACACGGTGCAGTGGATCCTGGTGGCCATCACCCTCTCCTTCCTGATCGAGAGCCTGGCGGCCCCCGCCTGGACGAGCTGGATGGCGGATCTCGTGCCGCCCGCCATGCGCGGACGCTTCTGGGGACGGCGGCAGGCCGTCGTCAGCATCGTCTCGCTCACGGTGATCGGCGCGGCCGGATGGATGCTCGACTGGTTCCGCGTGCGCGGCGGCGAAGGCACGCTGGACGGCTTCGCGCTGCTGCTGCTGCTCGCGGCCCTCTTCGGCACGGCCGACATCCTGTTGCACGCCGCCGTGCCCGAGCCGGCCCGCCGACCCGCCTTGCCGGGCCGCCACTGGGTCACGCGCATCCTGCAGCCCATGCGCCACCCGAGCTTCCGCAACCTGGCCCTCGCCATCGGCGTCTGGGGCTTCGCCTGCACCATGGCCGGCTCGTTCAACGCCATCTACCTGAAACGCGTCTTCCAGATCTCATACACCGAGCTTTCGGCCGTCACCATCTGCGGCACGCTCGGCGTGATCGTCTTCAGCATGCTGGCCGGCTACCTCGTCGAACGCATGGGCGCGCGCACGCTGGCCGTGGTCGTCATGTGCCTCGCGCCGCTCTGCAGCGCGGTCTGGTTCTTCGTCACCCGCGCTCCGATGCAACTGATCGTGCCCTTCATCGGCACCTTGCAGACCACGCAGGTCGTCGTGCTGATCTGCGCCGTCTCGCTGGTCTCGGGCGGCATCTACTCGATGCTCGGCGTCTGCCACCTGAGCCTGCTCGGAAGCATCGCGCCCAAGCGCGAGCGGACGCTGGCCATGGCCGTGCACATGTGCGTGATCGGACTGCTGACGGCGGGCGGCGCCGTCGTCGGCGGGCGCATTGTCGACTTCATCACGGCCCACCCGGTCAACCTCTTCCTCGCGGGCGGCACGCGGCTCGACTACACGCAGATTCTCCACGTCCTGCACGCCCTGCTCGTCTGGACGCTCGGCGTCCCGCTGATGATGCGCGTGCGGGCGCGCCGCGAGCCGCTCAACGTCGCCGAGGGCTTCGACCGCGTCGTGCTGGTCAATCCGATCCGCTTCGCCATCGGCGTCTACCAGGCCCATGTGCTCGGCGCTCCCTCGCGCCGCAAGCGCCGCCTGCAGGCCGCGGAGGCCATCGGCAGCGCCGGCGCCGAGATCACCAGCGCCGACCTGATTCCCCGGCTCGACGACCCGGTCATCGACGTGCGCGAGGCGGCCGCGATGGCCCTAGGTCGCATCGGCGGGCGGGAGGCGCACGCCGCCCTGCTGGCCATGATCGACGATCCCGACAACGACCTTACGCTGATCGCCCTGCGGGCGCTGCGCGCCGCGCCCGACGCGCGGCTCGTCGACCGGCTGCTGCCGCATCTCGACGACGAGGAGACCTACGTCGTGCGCGAGGTCGTCCGCACGCTCGGCGCCTGCGGCGATCCCCGCGTTGTCGGCCCGCTGGTGTCTTTGCTAAACCGCACGCCCCACGGCCCGCTGGTGGCCATCACTGCCGAGGTGCTGGGGCGGCTGGGCGACATCTCGGCGGTCTATGTCATATTGCCGCGCTTCCGCCTGGCAACCTCGCCGACGCTCCAGCGCGCGCTGGCGGTGGCCTGCGGCGACCTGCTGGGAAGTCCCGACGGCTTCTACCGCCTGCTGACGCGCGAGGAGCGCTCGCCGGGCGCGGGCATGGCCCACGACCTGGCGCAGGCGCGGCGGCACCTGCTGTACCCCTGGCTGCGGCGGCTGCCACTGGCGCGTCGGCGCGCGCTATGGCGCGGGCTCGTCGCCCTGGAACAGGCCGCCGAGGCCAACGCGCTGCAGTCGGCCGCCGCCGCAGCCTTCGGCGTGGCCGAGACCCTGGCCCTTTCCCGGTACGGACTCGCGCGGCAGGGCGAGATGACTTCGTTTCTGTCCGCGCTGGAACCGCACGACGCCCGTTTCACCGTCGGCGTCTGGTACCTGGCGGTGCTGGACGGCGCCTTCGCGCGCTATGATGCCAGCGGGTCGCTGGCGCCGGTGCGCGACCCGCTGGAGATCCAGCTCGCGGTGCATGTGGTCACTTCGTGGATCACCTCCCAGGGACATGGATCACGGAACGGGAAGTGCCCGGCGTTCTCGCAGGCGCATGCCTGGCGCACGACCGGCCCGGCGGAGTCGGTGCTGTCATGAACCTGCCGCGGCAGATCATCTGGGACTGGAACGGCACGCTGCTCGACGACGCCCAGGCCTGCATCAACGCGCTCAACAGCCTGCTGCGCGAGCGCCGGCTCCCGCTGCTGGACCGCGGGCGCTACCGCGCCAGCTTCGGCTTCCCGGTGCGCGCCTTCTACCGCGGGCTCGGCATCACGGCGGACGACCGGGGCTGGGAGGATCTGGCCGTCGAATTCCACGCGCGCTACCGGCAGGAGCCGGCCAGCGTGCCGGAGGAGGCGCGCGCGCTGCTCGGCTGGCTGCGGCAGCGGGACGTGCCCCAGGCGGTGCTCTCCGCCTGCGAACAGCGGCTGCTCGACACCCAGGTGGCGGAGCAGGGGCTGGCGGACGCCTTCGTGGCCGTGCAGGGCACCGACAACCTCGACGGGCGATCCAAGATCGACGTCGGCCGGCAACTTATGGCGCGCCTGGCGGCGCCCGGCGCGTGCCTGCTGATCGGCGACACGCTCCACGACGCCGAGGTCGCCGACGCCCTGGGATGTGCCTGCGTGCTCGTCGCCTGCGGCCACCAGGACCGCGCGCGCCTGGCGCAGGCCGGCTGCCCCGTGTTCGGATCGCTGGCCGACGTGCAGGCGGCATTCGCGCGGCGTGGGATTCCCTGACCGCGGACTTCCGGATCGTTCAGGCGTCCTCGATGCCGAACCGGCCCGCGAAGGCGTGCCGCGCCTCGGGCCCGTTGCTGCCGAAGGGGTAGGGATGGGGCTCGTCGTGGCCGGCGTCGACCGCGTGCAGCAGCGGCGTGAAGATGTCCCAGGCGGCCCCCAGCTCGTCGTCGCGGATGAAGAGGCTGCGGTCGCCGCGGACGACGTCGAGCAGCAGGTTCTCGTAGGCGTCGCCGATGCGCGCCCCGGCGTAGGCCTCGCGGTAGCTGAGGTCGAGGGCCGGGGTGTCGAGCTTGAAGCCGGGGCCGGGCGTCTTGCCGACGATGCGCAGGAGGATCTGCTCGTCCGGCTGCACGCGGATGACGAGCTCGTTGTCGCGCAGGGGGGCGCCGCCGCGGCCGCCGCGCGCGAGCAGCGGGCGGAAAAGGTCGTTGTCGGGGGCCTTGAAATGCACGCGGATCTCCGTGCAGCGGGTGGCCGCGCCCTTGGCGGCGCTGACGAAGAACGGCACGCCGCTCCAGCGCGGGCTGCGCAAGTCGAAGACGGCGGCGGCATAGGTGGCGGTGCGCGAGGACGGAGAGACGCCCGGCTCCCCGCGGTAGCCGGCGACGGACTTCCCGCGGAGCGTCCCGGCGGTGTACTGGCCGAGCAGGCAGCGGTCGCGCGCCAGCGGCACGACCTGGCGCAGCAGCCGCACCTTCTCGTCGCGTACGTGGCGCGCGTCGAGTCCCCGGGGACACTCCATGGCAACCAGCGCCAGCATCTGCGTCAGGTGGTTCTGCATGACGTCGCGGATGATGCCCGTGGCGTCGAAGTAGCCGGCGCGTCCCGCCAGGGGGATGTCCTCCGACCAGCAGATGTGGACGTGGCGGATGTGGTCGCGGTTCCAGACCGGCTCGAAGACGGCGTTGGCGAACCGCAGCACCATGAGGTTCTGGATGACCTCCTTGCCCAGGTAGTGGTCGATGCGGAAGATCTGCTCCTCGCGGAAACAGCCTTTCAGGACGGCGGAGAGCGTGTCCGAGGTGTCGCGGTCGCGTCCGAAGGGTTTTTCGACGACGACGCGGTCCCACCCCGTGCCATGGTCTTCGCCGCGCAGGATGCCGGCGTCGCGCATGGACTGGGCGACCGGGCCGAAGAGCGCGGGGGGGATGGCGAAATAGTAGAGGACGTCGGCCGCGGGCCCGCAGGTCGCCGCCACCTCGCGGCGCAACCGCGCGAAATCGCCGGCGTTGCCGTAGTCCCCCTGGACGTAGCGGCAGCGCGGCAGGAACTCCTGCTGGCGCAGGCCGCAGACGTCGTCCGCCAGCTCCTCGCACCGGAGCCCCGGCGCGAGCCGGTCGCGGAAGGCTTCTTCGGAGAGCGCGCTGCGCGCGAAGCCGAAGAACCGGGTGTCCGGCGGCAGACCGCCGCGGGCGTCGAGCGCGAAGAGCGCCGGAAAGATCTTGCGCACGGCCAGATCGCCCGAGGCGCCGATCACGGCGATCGCCAGCGGGCGCGCGGACAGTTCCCTGCTCATGATCATCGTCCTGGCAGGCGGCCGGGCCAGGCGCAGGCTTTCGATTGCCGTCCCGACGCCCGGATCAGCCGCGGATCTTGTTTTCCTTGCGGCGCTTCTCGATGATCGTCTCCGACATCTCGAAGGGCACCGCCTCGTAGCGGGCGAGGCTCATGGTGAAGGTGCCCCGGCCCTGGGTGAGCGTGCGGATCGTGTTCGAGTAGCCGAACATCTCCGCGAGCGGCACGACGCCGTTGACGATCTTGCTGCCCCCGCGGTCCTCCATGCCCTCGATGCGGCCGCGGCGCTGGCAGATCGAGCTCGTGGCCGCGCCCATGTACTCTTCCGGCACGGTCACCTCGACGTCCATCAGCGGCTCGATGAGCTGCGGGTTCGACTTGAGGAAGAGGTTGCGGAAGCACTGGCGGCCCGCCTCGGTGAAGGCGAACTCGCTCGAGTCCACCTCGTGGTAGGATCCGTCGTAGACCGTGACCTTGACGTCCACCACGGGATAACCGGCCATCGGTCCCGACTCGAGCGCGCGGATGACGCCCTTCTCGATGGCGGGAATGTATTCGGACGGGATGTTGCCGCCCTTGACCTCGTTGACGAAGGAGAATCCGCGCCCGGCCTCCTGCGCCTCGACCTTGAGGCAGACATGCGCGTACTGGCCGCGCCCGCCCGACTGCTTGACGTGCTTGTAGGAGCCCTCGCTGGAAGTCGTCAGCGTCTCGCGGTAGGCCACCTCGGGGCGCCCGACGACGCAGTCCACGTTGAACTCGCGGCGCAGCCGGTCGACCAGCACCTCCAGGTGCAGCTCGCCCATGCCGGAGATGATCGTCTCGCCGGTCTCCTGGTCGTAAGACACGGCGAAGGTGGGATCCTCGGCGGCCAGCGTGTGCAGCGACGCGCCGAGCTTCTCGTTGTCGTTGCGGCTGGCGGGACTGATGGCCACCGAGATGACGGGGGCCGGGAACTCGATCGTCTCCAGGACGATCGGATGGGCGGGATCGCAGAGCGTGTCGCCGGTGCGCGTCTTGGCGAGGCCGGCCACGGCGACGATGTCGCCGGCATGGGCGGTCTCGAGCGCCTCCTGCTTGTTGGCATGCATGCGGAAGAGGCGCCCGATGCGACCCTCCACGCCCAGGGTCGAGTTGTGGATCACCTGGCCGACCTTGAGCGTGCCGGAGTAGATGCGGATGTAGAGTACGCGTCCCATGTGCTTGTCGGCCACGATCTTGAAGGCCAGTGCGGCAAAGGGATCCTCGTCGCGGGGGAAGCGCTGCGTGGCGGGATCGCCGTGCGCTTGGATCGGGCCGATGTCGAGGGGCGACGGCAGGAAGCGCGTGACGCCGTCGAGCAGCGGCTGCACGCCCTTGTTCTTGAAGGCCGTGCCGCAGTAGACGGGGACGAGCTTGCGCGCCAGGCAGCCCTTGCGGATGCCCTTGAGCACGTCGGCGTCGGGGAGCGTGCCATCGGCGAAGAACTTCTCCAGCAGGGCGTCGTCCTGCTCGGCGGCGCGCTCGATCAGCGCCTGGTGGGCCTGCTCGCAGACCTCGCGAAGGTCCTCGGGGATGTCCGTGTATTCCAGGTTGACGCCGCGGCTCTCCTCGTCGAAGCGGACGGCCTTCATGCGCAGGATGTCGACGACGCCCGCGAAGGTGTCGGCCGCGCCGATGGGATAGGTCATGACGACGGGGTTGGACTTCAGCGTGGTGCGGATCTCCTCGACGGTGCCGTCGAAGTCCGCGCCCACGCGGTCCATCTTGTTGATGAAGCAGAGCTTGGGCACGAGGTACTTCTCGCTCTGGCGCCAGACCTGCTCGGTCTGGGGCTGCACGCCGCCGACGGCGCAGAAGAGGGCGATGGCGCCGTCGAGCACGCGCAGGCAGCGCTCGACCTCGGCCGTGAAGTCGACGTGTCCCGGGGTGTCGATCAGGCTGATCTGGTAGTCCTTCCAGGCCACGGTGGTGGCGGCCGACCCGATCGTGATGCCGCGCTCCTGCTCCTGGACCATGAAGTCCATGGTGGCGGCGCCGTTATGCACCTCGCCGATCTTGTAGTTGGCGCCGCAGTAGAACAGAATGCGCTCACTGGTCGTCGTCTTACCGGCATCAATGTGGGCCATGATGCCGATGTTGCGGATCTTGCTCAGGGGATGGATGTGGTCGGACATTGTCGCTCTGCGAATGGATTCAGAAATGAAAACAGACGATTGTAGCAGATGAAGCACCCAATGGCAAATGGTTTAAGAGGTTTAAGAGGTTTTGTCGGGCGTCGGCGTTTCCGCCCCTGAGACCTGACCCCCTGACACACTTACCCTTGCTGCTTTTTACCTTGCTGCTTTTCACTGGCAATCTAACCCGATTAGGTGCTAATTTGCCCGATATGTGATGGTCGGCATTCTTTGCTTGAGCATCCGATCGCTTGATTACGCACTTTAACCCCGAATGAAGCAACAATGACCGCCGAGACACACGCTCAAATCGCCTCGTTCATCTGGGGCATCTGCAACCTCCTGCGCGGCCCTTACAAGCGCAACGAATACCGCAAGGTCATCCTTCCCCTGACCGTCCTCCGCCGTTTCGACTGTGTGCTGGCTCCCACCAAGGCCGCCGTGCTTAAAGAGCATGCCGCCATCAAGGCCAAGCCGGAAAACATCATCCGCCACAAACTCTGCTCGCTCACCGGCCATCCTTTCTACAACCTCTCCAAGTTCGACCTCCCGCGCCTGCTCGACGACCCCAACCAACTCGCGCCGAACCTCAACAGCTACGTCAACGGCTTCTCCCCCAATGTCCGCGCCATCATGGAACGGTTCGATTTCGGCACACAGATCGCCAAGATGGCCGAGAAAGACCTGCTCTATCTGGTCATCAAGCAGTTCGCCGCCATC
>CAYPJN010000030.1:10949-13530 GCA_964411055.1 uncultured Lentisphaerales bacterium
TTCGACCGCACCGCCGACGGCAAGCGCTGGACCTTTGACTACATGCTCGCCAATCCGCCCTTCGGCGTGGAGTGGAAGCAGCAGCAGCGCTACATCGAGAACGAGCGCGACACCCTCGGCTTCAGCGGACGCTTCGGCGCGGGCACCCCCCGCGTGAATGACGGCGCGCTCCTTTTCCTCCAGCACATGCTCGCCAAGATGCGCGCCCCGCAGGACGGCGGCAGCCGCCTCGCCATCGTCTTCAACGGCTCGCCGCTCTTCACCGGCGACGCCGGCGGCGGCGAGAGCGAAATCCGCCGCTGGATCATCGAGAACGACTGGCTGGAGGCCATCGTCGCCCTGCCCGAGCAGCTTTTCTACAACACCGGCATCTCCACCTACCTGTGGGTGCTGACCAACCGCAAGGAGAAGCCCCGCAAAGGCAAGGTGCAACTCATCGACGCCCGCCCGTTCTGGGTGCAGATGGAGAAAAGCCTAGGCAACAAGCGCCGCCGCCTCGGCGATCCTTCGGACAAGGCGAAGGACCCCGACCACATTGGCGAACTCACGAAAATCTTCGGCAACTTCCGCGACGGCCAGACACGCACCTTCACCGAGGAAGACCCCATCACCCACCAGCCCGTCGCGCGATCGCGCGTCGTCAGCAAGATTTTCGACAACGAGGACTTTGGCTACCACAAGATCACCGTCGAACGCCCCCTGCGGCTGAACTTCCAGGCCAGCGCCGAACGCATCGCCCGGCTCGACGACGAGAGCGCTTTCAAGAATCTCGCGACCAGCGCCAGGAAAGACCCCGCCGTCCGCCAGCGGGAAATCGAGGCCGGCCGGCAGCGGCAGGATGAAATCCGCGCCTTCCTTCGCACCCTGGGCGGCAAACTTTTCAAAGACCGCAACGTATTCCTTTCCCATCTGCGTAAATCTGCGAAATCGGCGGATAAAGATCCCCGCCTGAGCGCCCCGGAGCTCAAAGCTGTGCTCGCCGCCCTCGGCGAACGCGACGAAACTGCCGAAATCTGCCGCGACCGCGAGGGCCGGCCCGAGCCCGACACCGACCTGCGCGACACCGAGACCGTGCCGCTCAAGGAAAGCATCGAAGCCTACTTCCAACGCGAAGTGCTGCCCCACGTCAAGGATGCCTGGATCGACACTGCCAAGACCAAGGTCGGCTACGAAATCCCGCTCAACCGCCACTTCTACCGCTACGAGCCCCCGCGTCCGCTGGAAACCATCGAGGCCGACATCAAGCGCCTCGAAGGCGAGATCATGCATATGCTCAGGGAGGTGACGGCGTGAGTGGGCGTTGCCAAGGGACGGAAAGGACGAAAGGGACGGAAGGCCGGCCGTTGCATTTTTTAAGTTCCTTCAGTCCCTTTTGTCCCTTCAGTCCTTTCAATTAATTTTTATGTCTGAGCACTTCATACCCCCGCACGGCGGTTATGAGAACCTGCTGTCGTTCCAGAAAGCTCGGATCGTGTTTGACGGCACGGTCCGGTTCTGCGAGCGCTTTGTGGATTCGCGCTCGCGCACCGTGGATCAGATGGTGCAGGCGGCCCGGTCGGGCAAGCAGAATATACTCGAAGGCAGCCGCGCGTCGGGGACGTCCAAGGAGACCGAGATCAAGCTGACCAACGTGGCGCGCGCCAGTCTAGAAGAACTTCTCGAGGACTACCGCGATTTCATCCGCCTGCGCGGCATCGAGGAATGGCCGCCGGATCATGCGTACACGCTGCGGCTGCGGAAACTCAACCGCGTGCCGAACGCCGGTTACGACACCTTCAGGAAGGGCATCGAACACCCCGATCCCGCCATTGCCGCCAACGTGATGATCGGCTTGATCAAACTGACCAACTACCTGCTCGACCAACAGCTCCGCGCCTTGGAGCAGGCCTTTCTCAAAGAGGGCGGCCTCCGCGAACGGATGACGCGCGCCCGTCTCTCCGCCCGCTCCAACCAGCCCCCCTCCTAATCACCTCTTCCGTCCCTTCTGTCCCTTCCAGCATGAAACACAAACCCTATCCGAAATACAAGCCCAGCGGCGTCGAATGGCTCGGCGACGTGCCGGAACATTGGGAGGTGAAACGGCTCAAAATGGCTGCCCAACTTACGGACAAGAAAGTGGAAGCCGACGAAGAGAATCCAGTCCCCTACATAGGGCTGGAAAGCATTGAGTCGTGGACGGGGCGGCTGTTGCCCATCAACCCAGATGTCGTTCCCACCGGCACGGCCAACGCCTTTAAGGCTGGGCACACGCTCTTCGGGAAGCTGCGGCCCTACTTGGCAAAGGCGTGCAACCCGGATTTCGACGGACTTTGCTCGACCGAACTGCTCGTGCTCAATGGTGTCGAGTTCGACCGCGACTCTCTTCGCTACGTGCTGCTCAGTGACGGCTTCATCAAGCTCGTGGACTCGTCCACCTACGGCTCGAAAATGCCGCGAGCCAGTTGGGATTTCATCGGCAATTGCGTGTTGCCCATCCCCGCGCCCCCCGAGCAACGGGCCATCGCGGCGTTTCTGGACCGGGAGACGGGGCGGGTGGACCGGTTGGTGGCGAAGAAGCGCGAGTTGATCGAGCGGCTGAAGG
>CAYPJN010000031.1:0-13260 GCA_964411055.1 uncultured Lentisphaerales bacterium
AGCACCTGCTGCGGCTGCTGGACGACGCCGTGCCGGATCAGGGCACCTTCCACGCACTCGATGCACTGGCGCTGGCCGTCACCTCGCTCGCCCACGGCAGCCACGGCAACAAGCAGATCCTGGTCATCGGCGACGGACAGTCCATCGGCTGGCAGCTCGGCGACACCGAGGTCTGGGCCTATCTTGGAGCGCTCCTCGACCGCCTGCCGACGCGCCCGCGCATCGTCTGGCGCACCATCGAGATGCCCTCCGGCATCCGCAACCTGACCGTCGCGGACCTCGCCTTCTCGCGGCAGGTCGTGGGCACCGACCGCGACGTGCGCATCGACGTGACCGTGGCGAACAACGGGCGCGAGGCGGCCACCGCCCAGGCTTTGCGCCTGACGGCCGGCGGCCGCACCTACACCGACACCTCCGTCGGCCAGCTCCTGCCCGGCGAGACGCGCATCGTCTCGTTCCACCACCGCTTCGGGAGCACCGGCACGCAGCCAGTCACCGCCACGCTCGACGTGAGCGACGACATGCCGTCGGACAACGTCACCACGCGCATCGCTCCCGTGCGCGGCGCGCTGCGCGTGCTGGTAGTCGAGGGCGGGCGCGCGCCGCGGCTGGCCGAGCGCCCCGGGGCCTTCGTCGCCCTGGCGCTCGCCCCGACGCAGGCGCTGCTCGACCGCACCGCCGTACGCGCGGCCGCCCCGGGGGAGCGTCCGCCCGCCGCACCGCCGGGTTTCGTCATCCCGGAACTGCTCTCGATGCCCGAGTTCATCGCCCGCGAGCGCCTGGACGAGTTCGCCGCCGTAGTGCTGGCCGACGTTCCACGCATGCCCTCCAACACCGCCGCGCGCCTGCTGCAGTTCGTCGAGCGCGGCGGCGGCCTGCTGGCGCTGCACGGCGCCCGCGGCGATGCCGCCTTCTACAATGGCTGGCGGACCGCCGAGCAGCATCCCGTCATGCCGCTGGCGCTCGACGCGGCGGGGCTGGCTGCGGCGGACGACGCCCCGGTCATGGTCGACGCGCTCTCCGTGATCCATCCCGCCCTGCAGCCGCTGGCCCCCGACAGCGACATTGCCGCCGCGGGTTTCACCCGCTACTGGCGCGCCGACGCGGCCTCGCCCCGCACGCGTGTCGGCGTGCGCCTCCTCAACGGCCTGCCGCTGATGGCCGACCAGCCCCTGGGCAGGGGGCGTGTCATGCAGTGGACCGCCCCCATTGAACCTGCCGCCGGCAACCTCGTCTCGCGCCAGATCTTCCTACCGCTGGTGCATGAACTGGTCTACTACCTGGCCAGTCCCGTCGTCCCCAGCCTGAACCTGCCGCCCACCCACGGCGCCACCCTGAACCTCGGCGGCGGCCGGTCTTACGGCGGCGTGGCGGACGACTCCGGCCTGCGCGCCATCTACTACCGCGGCACGGAGCAGAAGGAGGCACTGCTGGTGCGCACCGACCCGCAGATCGCCTTCAACTGGGGCGGCGGCGCTCCTGCCCCCGGACTGCCCGCCGACCACTTCAACGTCGTCTGGTCCGGCTCGCTGCGTGTGCCCGTCTCCGGTCGATTTCGCCTCTTCACCCGCGCCGACGACACGATGACCATCCAGATCGACGGCGGCCGCGACAGCCGGTCGCGCGCGGTCTCCGACCTGCGCACGGATCTCGACGCCACACGGCGTCACGACCTGGTCGTGCGCTACGCCGAGGGCACCGGCCCGGCCTCGGCCACACTGCTCTGGGAGGGACCCGGGATCGGCGCACAGCCGGTTCCGTCGGCCTTCCTCTCGCCCGACCGCGTCATGGACGTCGGCTGGAGCGAAACGCACGCGACACGCGTGCACCCGCCCGCCGGCGCGCCGCTCGACGCCATGCTGCAGCAGACGCATGATTCCCTGGCGCTCCACCTGCCCCACCGCCTCACGCCGGGTATCTACCGCGCCGAAGTTCCCGGAGCATGGGTGCCGGCGTTCAGGGACTTGGCCGTCGTCTCAAACGGCCTGGCGCAGATCGCCTTTTGCGTGGCCACGGACGGCGGCGAGAGCCGCCTGGAGGCCGTCACGCCGGACGAGGCCGCGTTCGCGCGGCGCCATGCCGACCTGGTGCTCGCCGGGACGGCGGATGAGATGCGCCGCGCCCTGGGCGGCGGCGCCGTGGGACGCGAGTTATGGCGTCACGTCGCCGTGGCGCTCTTCCTCCTGCTGCTGGGCGAGACGGCGCTCACCCGCTGGATCGCCATCCAGCGCAAGACCGGCGCGGAGACGGAGCCGGTCTTCGACGAGCCCGCCGGCCCCTCGGCCGCGTTCCGGGCCTCCCTGGACATCCTGGGCGGGAGGCAGTCATGAACCCCGCGCTTCCCCGCACCGACCTGCTGCCGGCCGGCGTTCCCACGCTCCTCATCGTCCTGATGACGGTCGCGGCGGCCGGCGGCTGGCTGCTGATCCGGACGGTCACCCGGCAGGGTCGCGTACGCCTGCCGCGGCATGTGGTCGTCACGCTGCGCATGGTGCTTGCGGCCATGGCCGCCTGGTGCGCCGTCCAGCTTCTGGGCCGAGCGGTGGTCTTCGGCTGCGGCTGGCCCGTCTGGTCCGTCGCCGCCGCGCTCGGCATCACGGTGGAGGGCATGGCCGCCTGCTACGGCCACGAGCGTCGCCTGGCCGGCGGACGCCTCGGGCACCTGCTGGTCGTGCTGCGCGCACTGGCGCTGACCCTCGTGGCGCTGCTCGTCCTGCAGCCAACGCTCATGCGCACCGCGACGCGCCGCATCGAGCGCTGCGTCGCCCTGCTGGTCGACGATACCGAGTCCATGCGCTTCGCCGACACCGCCTGGTCCGTCGGCGAGCGGCTGGCCCTCGCGCGCCAGCTCGGCCTGCTGCCGGGGATGGAGCGCCTGCTGCCGGATCTGGAGCCACTGGCGGCGCTGCCGCCGCGCCTGCGCCCGTGGGCCGCCGCCGGGATGGACGGCGGCAACCGGCCGCCCGACGCCCTGCGGCGGCTGCTGGATGAGGGCGAGCGGCGCGCGCGCGCGCTGGACGGGCAACTGCACGACGCTCCGTTCGAACAGACCACCAACGCCCCGCTGCTGAGCCTGCAGCGCCACATACGCAACGCCCTGCTGCCGGCCATGGCCGCGGCACAGCAGGTACGGCGCGCGCGGCAGCCCGGCCAGGCCGAACTGCTGCGACTCCAGGACGCCCTCGACCTCGCTGCCGGACTGGCGCCCGACGCGCGCCAGGCGGCCGACGCGCAGACCTGGAGCAGCCTCGACGCCGCGCGCCGCGACTCCGTGGACGCAGCCTGCGCCACCAGCCGCGTGGCGATGGCCTGTCGGCTGCTGCTGGAGAAGCGTCCCGACGCGCGCGGCTCGCTGCTCGAAGCGCTCGCGCGGCGCTACGAACTCAAGGCCTACCGACTGGGTCGCGGGCTGCAGCCTCTGCCGCTCGGACCCGGCGCACCCGCGACGGCGCTGGCCACAAACCTCCTGTCGCTGCCGGACGACGCCGTGCAGCAGGCCTTCCGCTCCGCGACCGACTATGCCGCGGCCCTGGAGCGCGTCATGCAGGAGATACCCTCCGAGAATCTGGCCGGCGTGCTGATGCTAACGGACGGGCGCCACAACGGCGACACGGCCATCGAGCCCGTCGCCCGCCGGCTGGGCGCGCAGGAGGTGCCGGTCAGCACCTTGCTCGTCGGCAGCTTGAAGGCGCCCTTCGACCTTTCGCTCGGCGATGTCTCGGCTCCCGAGTCGGTCTATCTCGGCGACCGGGTGCGCCTCCGGACGCAATTCACGGCCACGGGCGCCGCGGGCCGGCAGGCGCATGTCCGGTTGCTCCACGGCGGCGCCGCGGTCGACGAGACCCAAGTTACAATCGCCACCGACGACGAGCAGCGCGAGATCCGGCTCTCGCACTTGCCGGGCACCAACGGCCTCGCGCGCTACACTCTCGAGGCCGAGATACTCGAGGGCGAACGCTTCGCCTCCAACAACGTCTGGCAGGTGGATGTCGCCATCAGCGACGACCGCACCAACGTGCTGCTGGTCGACGACTATCCGCGCTGGGACTTCCGCTATCTCCGCAACCTCTTCCACGGCCGCGACAAGTCGGTCCATCTGCAGTACTTCCTGCTGCATCCCGACCGCATAGCTGGCATCGTTCCGACCAACGCCCTGCCCGCGGCCTCGGCGTCGCGACCCTTCGGCGAGTCGGAGGCCGGCGCGCTGCCCGTGTCGCGCGAGGCGTGGCGCCAGTTCGACGTCATTATCCTCGGCGACCTCGACGCCAAGGTGCTGACGCCGGAAGTCGTCGCCATCGTCCGCGAGTGCGTGGCCGAGCGCGGCGCGCTGCTGGTCCTCACCGCCGGGCCGCGGGCCATGCCGCATGCCTTTGGCCCCGGGGCGCCCCTGGCCGATTTGCTACCCTTCCACCTCCTCCCGCACACGGGAGCTGACGCGTACTGGACGCCGCCCGAGAAAGCCTTCCGGATCGTGCCGACCCCCGCGGGCCTCAAGCATCCGGTGCTGCAACTGTCGGCCAGCCCCGTGGAGAACGAGTCCATGTGGCAGGCGTTGCCGCCGCTGTCCTGGCGCCTCCCGCTCAAGTCGGTCAAGCCCGGAGCGGAAGTGCTGGCCTACGCGCGCGTAGTGGACGAGACACCCGCGGTCGCGCCGCCGACCACCATACGCAACGCGGCCGAGCAGATGCGCGCCGAGGCGCTCTTCCAGGAGCGTCAGGCGCTGATCGTCGTCCAGAACTTCGGCCGTGGCAAGGTGCTGGCGCTGACGACGGACCAGTCCTGGCGCCTGCGCTACCGCGTGGGCGACACGCGGCACCACCGCTTCTGGGGCCAGGCCATAAGGTGGGGCCTGGGCGAGCGACTCCGTGACGGCAAGCCGCAGCTCCGCGTGGGCACCGACCGCGTCGTCTACGCGCCCGGCGAGCCGGTACGCCTCGTGGCGCGCGTGCTCGACGAGGAGTTCGCCGCCGTCAACGATGCCCGCCTCATGGCCACGCTGCAGAAGGCGGCGGACGGCGCGACCGGAGCGACAGAGCGCGTCAGCCTGGCGTACCGTGCCGGCTCGGAGGGCATATACGAGGCGCAGCTTCCGCCCCGGACGGATGTCGGCGCCTACCGGGTAACGGTCGAGCGCCGGGATGCCGCGCGCCATGTCCCGGCGCCGGCGGTCACCGGATTCCGGGTGGCCACGTCGCGGCGGCCGCTGGAGATGGCCCGCGTCAACGCCACGCGCGAGTTTGTCGACAGCCTGGCCCGCTGGAGCGGCGGAAGCGTGGCCGGCCCCGCCGAGGCCTCGGGCCTGGCCGAGGCGTTCGGCGAAGGCAGCCGCACGGTTCGCGAGCCCTTGGAGATCCCGCTTTGGGACCGCCCATGGCTCTACCTGTTGCTGGCGGGACTGGTGGTCGCCGAATGGATCCTGCGCAAAACGAGAGGTCTAGCATGAGCCCGCCACGCGTACCGGCCGACAACGTTGTCCTACCACCGCAGTTGACCGCACGGCTGCGCGGCCTGATCCGCCGCGTGCGCCGCATCCAGATCGCCCGGGGCGGCGGACTGACCCTGGCGGTCGCGATGGCCGCGCTCCTGACCATCATGGCGGTGGACGCCGCGGTGTTGATCGTCGCCGACGGCGTGCGCTGGGGGCTGACTCTTGCCGGCGCCCTCTTCACGGCCACCACCTGCTGGGCGACGCTCGTGCGTCCCTTGCGCCAACGCCTCACGCTGGTGCGCATGGCGCGCGTGCTCGAGACCCGGCATCCCGAGCTCCAGGAGCGCATCAGCTCGGCCATCGAGCTGCTCTCCATGGGCGATGAGGCCGCCGCGCAGGGTTCGCGTCAACTGATCGACATGCTGGCGCGCGACGCGCGCCTGGACCTGGCGCGCGTCTCGGTGCGGCAGGAGTTCAAGGGCGAGAGCCAGCGTCCGGCGCTCATCGGCGCCGGCGCCATGCTGCTGCTGCTCGTCCTGCTGCTGGCCGCCTGGCCGCGGCAGGCAACCCTGCTGCTGAAGCGCGCCGTGGCCCCCCACCGCTCCTTCGACAACCTTCACGCCGCCGCCATGTCCGTCGAGCCCGGCGACACGCGCATGCTGGCCGGGCGTCCCCTCACCTTGCGGCTGCGCGTCCCGGTCGACCACGGCCACCGGGCCGAGGCCGCGATCGAGACGGTAGGCCGCCCCGCCGCCATCGAACGCATGCGCCGCATCTCGGCCAGCGACGCCCGCGAGCATATTTTCGCTTTGACACTGCCCTCGGTCGACGAAAGCTTCCGCTACCGCATCCGCCTGGGGCCGGGACTCACCCGCCGCTACCACGTCGAAGTCGTTCCCCCGCCGTCACATGGCGTCCTGGAGATCGGCTTCCAGTATCCGCCCCATACCGGCCAGCCCGACACGCAGATTGTGGTCTCCGCCGTCTGCCCGCTCCGCGCCGTCGCCGGCACGCGCATGCGCCTGGCGACGCGCCTCAACCGGCCGCTCGATGCGAGCCTGCTGCTCGGCGGCCGGCGGTTGCCACCGGCGTCAGCCGCAGGCGCCGACGTGGTCTGGGAATGGCGCCTGGCGACCAACACCGCCACGCAATGGGCCATCGCCCTGCGCGACGCCAGCGGCTTCACCAACGTGCCCGCCTGGGCCGCGTACCAGGTCGAGCCGGACTACCCTCCCGACGTGCAGCTCGTCTACCCCTCGGGCGCCAGCTTCACGCTGCCGACCTTCGGGCTGCTACGTATGAGCTACGAACTGGCCGACGACTTCGGGCTCGGGGATGTCAAGCTGAATGTCAAGGGCGATGGCGACTTCAATGCCTGGACGCTCGACGTGCAGACCGAGCCCAAGGGTCCGCACCGGTGGTTCGTCAACCGCGAGCTGTCCCTTGCCGAGTTCCAGCTCGGCGGCATGCGTCAGCTCAAGATATGGCTCTCCGTCGAAGACAACCTGCCACTGGAGCTTGGCGGCCCCAACCGTTCCCGCAGTCGCCTGATCGCCCTGAACCTCGACGACCGCCAGACCCGCAGCCTGGCCGACCAGGTGCGTGTGCCGCAGCGCGACAGCCTGACCAACCTGATCGCCCAGGCCGCCGCCAAACTCGACGAGGCCGCGCAGGCCATCGAACAGATCAAGCAGGAGGCGCTTGCCGCGACCAATCTCGCCGAGGAGGTGCGCGCGCGCGTCTCGGATGCCGCCGCCCAGGCCGCCGAGGCGGCCATGCAGGTCGACCAGGCCGCGCGCGAGGCCGCCCCCTCGCTTTTTGCCGGGGTCGTGCCCGAGCTGCGCGAGGCCATCGGCGAAACTTTGGCCCCCGCCCTGGCGGAGACCGAGGCCGTGCTGCTAACCGAGCCGGAGAACCGCGCGGAGCAGGCGCAAGACGCGCTGGAGGCGCTCCACGAGGCCGCCGCGGAGACGTCCGCCCTGCTCGACGAGATCAAGGCCAAGGACGCGCAGCTCTCCCGCGCGGCGGCCATCGAGCACCTCGCGGGACTCGAGCGGCAGCAGGCCGAGCAGGCCCGCGCGCGCCAGATGCTCGGCGAGGAGATGGCCGCCTGGCAGCAGCGCCAGGAGGCGCTCGCCGGACAGTTGCGCGAGACGGATCTTCCGCTGCCGGAGCCCCCGGCGGCCGCACCGCCGCCGGCGGACGGAGCCGCGCCCGTCGACACCACTCCGCCCGATCAGGCGCTCCCGCCGTCCGCCCCTTCGATCGACGCGGTCGTCGATGCCATACTGGCGGCCAACGCGGCTTTGGCGCAGCCGCGCGAGAAGCCCGTCGACGAGGCCGCGATGCTCAAGGCCCGCGAGACCGAGGCGCTGGCCCGGCAGACGCTGCAGGCCGCCAACCGGGCGCGCGAGGCCGCGCGCGAGGCGGGCCGTCTGGCCCGCGACCGCGACTTGCTGGCCGAGGCGCAGCGCCGCGCCGCCGATCTGCAGCAAGCGGCGCGCGAGGCCGGAGAGGCCGCGCTGCAGGTACGTGTGCAGGCCGAGACCACGCGCGCCGATCTGACGCCCTCTCCCGCCGACGAAACACGCCGCATCGCGGAGCAGGTCGGCAAGGCGGTCGAGACCGCCGAGGGTGCCGCCCGCCTGGCCCTGGAGGCCGGAAGGCGGCAGGGAACCGAAGAGGATCAGGCGGCCGTGCAGGAACAGGCGCGACGCGCGATGGAAGAGGCGGCCCAGGCTCTGGAGGCCGCGCGCCAGGCCGCCGATGAGGCCCGCAAGGCCGAAGCGCAGGCCCGGACGGCCAATGATCAGCTTGCGGCCGCGGGTGGCGCTGAGGCCGTGCGCGCCGCCGAGCTGAGCCGCCGTGCCGCCGAATTGGCCCGCGAGGCGGCCGAGTTCGCCCGCACCCGACAACCACCCGCCGCCGCCGAGAAGGGCGCAGAGGCGCTGGCCGCGGCCCGTGAGGCCCAGGAACACGCCGCCGCGGCGCGGCGCGAGGCCGACCGCGCGCTGCTCGCGCCGGCGGAGTTGGTGGCGCACGCCGCCCGCGAGACACGCGAGCTGGCAGAGGCCACCAAGGCCATGGTCGACGCCGCCACGGCCGCCCACACCGCGCATCAGGCAGCGCCGACCGACGCCACGCAGGAGGATGTGAAGCTCGCCATGCAGCAGGCCGAGGAAACGCAGGCTGAGGCACGGAAGCGGGCGGCCGAAGCCGGACAGGCGCAGCAGCGCGCCCGGCAGGCCGGCGAGACGATGTCCGCCGACGCCGCCCGCCAGGCGCAGCAGGCCGGCGACCAGAGCGGCAGGGCCGCCGAGGCCGCCCGGCAGGCGATGCAGATGGCCGAGGCGCGGCAGACGCCGCAGGCCGCCGGCAAGCTCGCGGAGGCCGCCAGGCTCGCCGAGGCGGCCCTACAGCAGGCCGCGCAGGCCGAGGCGCAGGCGACGACCGCCGCCCGTCCCGCGCCCGAGGTGGCGCAGGAGGTGGCCCGCGAAGCCGCGGCGCTCGCTGCGCAGGCCAAGTCCAACGCGGCCGACGCCGGGGAGGCACTGGAGCGGCAGAAGGGCGGCCAGGCCGCTGCAGCCGCCAAACAGGCGGAGATGGTCCGCGACGCGGCCGCCGCGGTAGAGGAGTCCGCGCGACGGCAGGAGCGCGCGCAGCAGCAGGCGCAGCAACTCGGACGTCTGCGTCATGATCCGTTGGCCACCAAAGCCGCGCAGCAGGCCGACCAGGCGCGCACCCTGGCATGGCGCGCCGCCGAACAGGCGAAGCGCGGCGCAAATCTCCTGCAGCAGCCTGGTCAGCTCCCCGCCGCCGAACAGGCCGCCGGCGAGTCGCGCAAGCTCGCGGAGCAGTCGGCCGAGGCTGCTCGCCAGGCCGTGCTCCAGGCGGAACGGGCCGCACAGGCGCCCGCGGCCCAGGCACAGGCGGCCGCCCGCGAGGCCGTCGCGCAGGCACAGCAGCTAGCGGACGCGATCGCACCCCTGGCGCAGGCCATCGAGCAGAAGCAGGACGCAGACGCGCGCGCCGCCGCGACAGCGGCCCAGACGGCCGCCGAAGCCGGACGCGGACGCGCGCAGCAGACGCGCGATGCGGCCCGCGACGCCGCCGAGGCCGCCCGCGCCAGGAACGACGCGCAGAGCGCGGTGGCCGCCGAGCAGGCGCAGCGCGCCGCGGAGAGCGGACTGCGCGCGGCGGAACGGCTGGCGGAGGCGGCGCGCCATGCCTCCGAAGGCCGGCTCGACCAGGCGGCCGGCCCGGCCGGGCAGGCTCAACAGCAGGCGGCCGAAGCCGCCAGGCAGGCCGACGAGGCGCGGCGGCTGGCCGACCGCGCGGCGCTGACGCCCGCCGCCCAGGCCGGAGAGATCGCCGCGCGCGCGGACGCGGAGGCCGGGGCTTTGGAGCAGACGAGGCAGGCGCTTGAGCGCGCCGCAGAAGCCGCGCTGGATGCCGGCGCGGTCGACGAGGACGTCCGACGGCAGGCGCGCGCGACGGCCGCGGAACTGGGTGCGCGCGAGGCGCTGGCGCAACGCGACCAGACCGAGGCCGCACAAACGGAGAAGCTGGCCACGGAACGCCACGAACCGAGCGCGGCCACGGCGGCGCGGGATGCCCGCGAGGCGGCCTTGGCCAACCAGCGGGCCGCGCAGCAGGCGCGCGCGGCGGCGGACCGGCTCGCCAACCAGCAGGCCGGGGCGGCCCGCGATCTTCTGGCGCAGGCCGTACCCCTGATGCAGGCGGCGTCAAACAAGGCCAGGGCGGCACAGGAGATGGCCGCTCTGGCGCAGGAGGAACCTTTGGAGCAGGCGCGGCTGAGCGCGGCGCAGGCGGGCGATAAGGCGCGGCGCACCGAGCAGGCCATGCAGCCTCTAACGCCCGACACACCCGAACCACGCATGGACGACGCCGACGGTATCGTCCAGCCGCCGGCACCTGCGCTGACCCCCGCACAGGCCGTGGCCCGGCGGATCGAGGAGACCGCGCAGCAGGCGCGGCAGGCGGCGGAGCTGACGCAGCGGGCGGCGGGACAATTGCGCCGGGATGAGGGCGCGACCGGCGGGATGCCCTCCTATGCCGAAGCCACGGAGGCCCTTGAAGATGCCACGCAGGCCGCCGGGATGGCGGACACCGCCGCCGCCGCGGCCGAACAGCTCGAACGCGAAGCCGGCGCGGCCATTGCCGACGCGGCCACGAAGGCCGGGCGCCAGGCGGATGAAGCCGCCGCGCAGGCGCGGAAGGCCGCGGCGCAGGCGGCGTCGCAGGCCGCGACCACGCCGGTGGCGGCGGAGGCTCCGGCCGATCCCATGAAGCCGCTGGCCGCGCGCATCCAGGCGGCCGCCGAGCAGACGCAGACCGCCGCCGCCGGGGCGCGGCAGGCGGCGCAGGATGTGCAGCAGGCGCCCGCCGGCGGCGGCCGCCAGGCCGGCGAGCCGCAGGCGCGCGAGGCCGGACGACAGGCGGATCAGGCGGCGCGGGAGGCGGAGGCGGCGGCACAGGCGGCGCGCGCCGCACAGCGTCCCGACGCGCAGCAGCAGGAGGGCGCCCGGCTGGCCAACCAGGCCGCGCAGCATCTGCGCCAGATCGCCATCGAGCAGGCCGTCGCCGCCGGGCTGGATCCCGAGACCATGCTGCCGCGCGTTGAGCAGGAGCGGCCCGCGCGCGACCGTAAGCGGCGACCGCGCCCGGAACAGCCGCCCGGCGGAGGCGGCGGAGGCGGGGACGATGAGGAGTTCGAGGATGGCGAGACACTGCCGCCGCTGCTCGAGCAACTCGGCTTCCCGCGGCTGGAGTGGGCGCGCTTCAAGCGCACGCTCGACACGGGCATGATCGAGGGCGCGGTGCAACAGGTGGCGCCGGAGTACCGTGACCTGGTGCGGCGCTACTTCCTGCTGCTGGCCAGCGAGGAGATGATGAAGTGAGTCGCTTGTCCAACACGGTGTGCCAGGTGTCCGTCCTGCTGGCGCTGCTGCTGGCGGCGTGGCCGACGCACCTGGCGGCCGCGGAAGATGCGGAGCGCGACGAGCGCATCGACCGCTCCATCCGCCGCGGGCTGGCCTTCCTCGCCCGCGGCCAGAACGAGACCGGCACCTTCGACAGCCAGCCGGCCCGGAGCTTCACGGGGATTCCCGCCCTCTGCGGCATGGCCTTCCTGGCCGTCGGCGAGGTTCCCGGCCCCACCCCCAACGGCGCCCTGATCGAGCGCATCATCGACCACCTGCTCGACAAGGCGCGCGACGACGGCTACCTGGGTGTCAACGGCGGCAAGATGTACTCGCACTGCATTTCCACGCTCTTCCTCTGCGAGGTCTCCGGCATGGTCGACAGCAACCGCCAGGAGCGCATCGGCACGCTGCTGCCCAAGGCCGTCCGGATCATCCTCGACGCGCAGGCGGTCAAGAAGGCCCAGCAGCACCAGGGCGGCTGGCGCTACGAGCCCAACTCGGCCGACAGCGACATGTCGTGCAGCGGTTGGGCGCTGATGGCCCTGCGCTCGGCGCGTCTCAACGGCGCGCCGGTGCCCGACAAGGCGATCGACGCGGCCGTGGAATATCTCCTGCGCCACCACAACACCGGCACCGGCACCTTCGGGTACCAGGACACCTCCAGCAACGCCGAGAAGCTGACGGGCGCCGGACTGCTCTGCCTGGAACTCTGCGGACGGCACGGCCATCCGGCGACGCTGCGCGCGGGGCGTTACCTGGCGGACAGCTTCACGCGACTGCAGAATGTAAACAACCGGTTCTACGGCATGTACTACACGGCGCAGGGCCTCTTCCAGATCGGCGGGGAGAACTGGAAACGCTTCGCCGGCTGGATGTACGACTACTGGATTCCCCGCCAGGCGCCCGACGGGCGCTGGGATGTCGGCGAGGCCAACTGCCCCTACTACCAGACCGCCATGGTGGTGCTGGCCTTCACGGTGCCGTACCGCCAGCTCCCGATCTACCAGCGCGACGAGACGGTCGACGAGACCGAGTGAAGGACGCAAATGGGGGCATTGACTTACCGGGCCGGAGCAGGTATGTTGCCATTCGACGGACCACAAGCGAACCAGACGAGGAATTCAGCATCATGAGCAACGAGAAAGCGGATATCGGCGTCGTCGGCCTCGCCGTCATGGGCGAGAACCTGATACTGAACATTGAGAGCCGGGGCTTCACGGTCGCCTGCTTCAACCGCACGGTCGAGAAGGTCAACGCGTTCGTCGTCGGCCGCGGTGCCGGCAAGCGCCTTATCGGCTGCCACAGCGTGCAGGAACTGGTCGACGCGCTCAAGCCGCCGCGCCGCATCATGCTGATGGTCAAGGCCGGCCGTCCGGTCGACGACTTCATCGCGCAGATCGCCCCCCTGCTGGCTCCCGGGGACATTCTCATCGACGGCGGCAACAGCCACTATCCCGACACCATCCGCCGCTGCAAGGAACTGGCGGCGCAGGGGCTGCTGTTCATCGGCACGGGCGTCTCGGGTGGCGAGGAGGGAGCGCTGAAGGGCCCCGCGATCATGCCCGGCGGCAGCCCAGAGGCCTGGCCGCATGTCAAACCGATCTTCCAGGCCATCGCCGCCAAGGTCGCCGACGGTGCGCCCTGCTGCGACTGGATCGGCGCCGACGGCGCCGGCCACTTCGTCAAGATGGTGCACAACGGCATCGAATACGGCGACATGCAGCTTATCTGCGAGGCCTACCACATCATGGCGCAGGGTCTCGGTCTCTCGGCGGACGAAATGCACGCGATCTTCGCCGAGTGGAACCGGGGCGTGCTCGACAGCTACCTGATCGAGATCACCCGCGACATCCTCGCCAAGCGCGACGAGGCGACCGGCACGCCGGT
>CAYPJN010000032.1:0-2267 GCA_964411055.1 uncultured Lentisphaerales bacterium
ACGCGCAGCAGGCTCTCGCGGGCGTTCTTGATCTGCCCCTGCGAGAAGAGCATGCGCGCCTCGCGGAACTGGATGCCCCGCACGCGCGCCATGTCCTCGGGCTTGATGGCGACGGCGATGTTGCCGCCGAAGACCTCGGTGATGATCAGCCGGACCCGCTCCGCCCGCTCGCCGGCCTCCGCCGCCCAGGCGCTCTCGGGATATTTGAAGAAGACGTTGATGAAGTGCTGGTAGGCGCCGTTGCCCTGGCGCTTGCCGTCCGCGCCGCGGGTGCCGATCAGCAACGACAGCACGGCCTCCTTGTCGTAGCCGGGCTGCTGCATCAGCTTGTCGGCCTCCTCCTGCAGCATCGCGGCCAGCAGGTAGCGGCACTCGGCCATCGGGCTGACGCGCGTCAAGGGGTCGCCGGTATCGGCCTCAAGCTCGACAAGCGCCTGGTGGATCGTCTGCAGCGTCGGCATGTAGTCGTCGACCAGCTTCTTGGCCGCGTCCGGCTTGCCGCGCAGCATGGCGACATGCGCCTTGATGACGATCGCCTTGCCGAACCAGATGTCCTGCACCCAGAGCAGCTTGTCGGCCCACGACTCGACGTCCTGGAGCAGCTTCTCCTTCTCCTTGGCATCGTTGATCTGCATCGCCACGCGCAGGGCGATGTCGGCCATCTCGGCACGGCACTGGCGCTCGATGTGCTGCTCGAGCTTGCCCTGCAGCACGCGCCGGTAGGCATCGAGGGCGTTGCGGTCCTCCTTCAGGTAGAGCAGCATCTGCGCGTACTTGTAGGCCGACTCGTTGTAGAAGGTCTGCAGGGCGGCGGGCGTCTCCTTCTCGAACCGCTTGAAGAAGACCTCGTAGAGCCCCTTGGCCTCGGGATACTTGCCGTAGGCGTAGTAGGCGTCGGCCAGGGCCAGCTTCATCGCCCAGGCCTCGGCCCCGTCCTGGTCCGGCATCGCGGCGATGCGCTGCTTGACGGAATCGAACTGCCCCGTGCCGAGCTCGCCCCGGATGCGCCGCACGGCCAGCCGCGCCTTGGCCTCGGGATAATTGCGCTCGATATCGGCCATCACCAGGCCGGCCATCTCCATGAGCTGCAGCTTCTGCAGCCCGTCGACGAAGCGCAGCTCCTCGTCCAGCGGGTCGCGGACCGGCGCGGTCTCCTGGGCGCGTCCGGCCGACGCCAGCAGCGCTATGAGGAGAAAAACCTTCCGTCCGACGGAACCAGGGGTCTTGAATCCACGTTCCATAACGCCTTTATACTCTTTTTGCGCGCGGAGGGTCAACACCATTAGGACACCATTAGGACGGCCCTTAAACTGGCCCTAAAACTGCGAGCGTTGCGGAGCAACCTGTCGCCGTCCAGGTGTGGCGTATGCGGTTGACCCGCCGCGGCGGTTGTGGCACACTCGCGCCCGTCGACCTGCGGCAGACAGCGCATGATCGAAATGGCCAGAACCCGAACGCCATGTCAAAAACCTGCGCCTTGGCGGCCTACTATTTCGCCAACTATCATCCGGGCGATCCCCGCAACACGCGCCTGAAGGGCGCGTCGTGGAGCGAATGGCAGCTCGTCCGGGAGGCGCGGCCGCGCTTCCCCGGCCACGTGCAGCCAAGGGTGCCCCTCTGGGGCTACGGTGACGAGTCGGATCCCGCCGTGATGGCGCGCAAGACCGGCGCGGCGGCGGCCCATGGCGTCGACGCCTTCATCTTCGACTGGTACTACTACGACGACGGCCCTTTCCTGGAGGGCGCCCTGGAGCGCGGCTACCTCGGGATGCCGGACCGCCGTCCGGTGAAGTTCGCCCTGATGTGGGCCAACCACGACTGGACCGACATCCATCCGGCGCGCCGCGGCGTCACACCGGCCCTGCTCTATCCCGGCGCGGTGAAGCCCGCCACCTTCCGGACGATCGCCGACCGCGTCATTGCGCGCTACTTCCGGCATCCGGACTACTGGCGCATCGGGGGCCGGCCCTACTTCTCGATCTACGACCTCGGCAAGCTGCTCGCCAGCTTCGGAGGGGTGGCGGAGACCCGCGCGGCGCTGGAGGAGTTCCGCGCCCGCTCCCGCGAGGCCGGCGCGGGCGAACCACACCTCAACGCCGTGGCGTGGGGCCGGCCGCTGCTGCCGCGGGAGCAGGCGCCGGCCGACCTGCCCGCGCTGGTGAGGGATTTGGGCTTCGATTCCGCCACCTCATATGTCTGGGTGCACCATGTCGGCCTGCCGGATCTCGCGACCGACTACAACTGGGTGCGGGACCGCTACCTCGACT
>CAYPJN010000032.1:2367-13187 GCA_964411055.1 uncultured Lentisphaerales bacterium
CGTGGAACGAGTGGACCGAGGGCAGCTACCTCGAACCCGACGATATCAACGGCATGGGCTATCTCGAGGCCATCGCGCGCGTGAAGGGCCTGGCACCAGACGCCGACGGCGAAGAGGTCTAGACCGGCGGCTTGACGCCGGAAGTCTCAACGGATCATGTTCCCGGGCGGCCGCCGAAAAGCTCGATTTGCAGCCGCGCGGCGTAGCGGAAGCCGTGCTCCAGGCAGATCCCGACCACCGCCTCGCGGCGCGCGCGCGCGGCCGCCGCGCCGGGAATCGTCAGCGGCATCAGCAGTATGCGGTCGGGCGCTAGGCAGCCGTCCAGCGCAACCCGCAGGGCGAGGATCTCGGGCAGCTCGTCCGCACCGGAACAGACCAGCTTGACCTGCGCCTCGCGGCCGCGGCGGACCCAAGCGCGCAGCCGGCCGTGGTCGATCGGCGGCGTGCCGGGACCGGCATGGCGCAGCTTGGGGCTCAGCGAGGCCAGGTCGCAGTCGAAAGGCTCAGGCGGCAGCGTGGCGTTGGTCTCGAGCGTCAGGTGCAGGCCGGCCGCGCGCAGGCGCCGGCACAGATCCGGCAGCTCCGGCGCCAGCGTCGGCTCGCCGCCGGTCACCACGCAGTGGCGCGTCCGCGGCCACTGCCGCAGGCGCGCCAGGATCTCGTCCAGCTCCAGCTCCGCGCCGGCGGAGGGATCGCGGGCGTAGCGTGTGTCGCACCAGCGGCAGGCGAGATTGCAGCCCGCCGTGCGTATGAAGACCGACGGGACGCCGGCCAGCAGGCCTTCGCCCTGGAGCGAGTGGAAGATTTCGACAATGCGCATCGTCTGCGGAGCGGCTGACCTGGACACCTGACGCTATGGCGCGGTCGTGCCGCCGCGGGCCGTGACCGCCGCGCCCTCCGGGCCGGGCTTATTGGCGCGGTGAACGAGCACCGGAACCTCCGTCCAGCCCAGGCGGCGGCAGGCCTCGAGACGCAGTTCGCCCGCCAGCACTTCGTACTCGCCGCTGGCGCCGCGCGGCGCGACGACAATCGGCTGCAGCAGCCCCTCGGCGGCGATGCTGCGCGCAAGCTGCTCGACATCCTGCGGATCCGGCGCGGGCGGCCCGGTCCGGATGCGCGCGATCTCGATCTGCCGCACTCCGGCGTCCTGGGCGCCGCGGCGCGCGTCGTCGGTGCGCCGGTCGTGCCCCGCGCGGAAGGAGTAGATGTAGGGGATCGCCAGGTCGACGGTCGGCGTGCGCTGGATCTCCTCGAAGATGCGCTTGTTGATCAGGTAGCTGGTCTCGGCGCGGTCCTTGACCCGCGTGCGGTAGCGCAGGCGCAGGTAGACGCCGTAGTCGTAGAGGTCGGCGCGGATGTAGGGCTTCTCGCGCGTGAGGCCGATCACGTCCGCCGTCACCTCCTGCGCCACGTCGAGCAGGATCTTCTCGGCGGCGCGCCAGTCGGAGTCGTAGGTGATGCGCACGACCACCTCGTCGAGCATGAAGGAGGCCTCCTGGGTGGCGGTGTAGTTGATGACCACCTGTCCGAAGAGCATGGCGTTGGGCACGAGGATGTGGCGTCCGACAGCCTCCTCGCTGGCGATCGAGCCCCCGACCTGGTTGAGCACGGTGTACATCGGCCCGATCTCCATCACGTCGCCGGTCAGCGCCAGGGTGGGGAACTGGACCCGGTCGCCCGGGCGGAAGGGGCGCTTGAGCGAGACGAGCACCCAGGCGGCGAAGCCGCTCACGGGCGCCTGCAGCGACCAGCCCAGCAGCATGCCGCCGAACATGCTGAAGGCTGTGCCGAAGGAGCCGAGCACCCCGAAACCGTAGGCCACGGCGCCGACGGCGACGACCGCGGCCACCAGCCAGTAGAGGCGCGTCAGCATCAGCCCCTCGACCACCGGGCGCTTGCGTAACGCGAAGAAGAGCTGCGTCGCCAGCGAGAAGAGCGCGCAGCCGCCGAGCACGATGGCCACGACCGCCGCCACCTGCAGGCCGTTCAGTCCGCTGCGCAGGGGCGTCAGGCCCGTGGCCAGGCGCCCGCCAACCAGGCCCGCCGCCGCAACGGCCAGGTAGACCAGCGCCAGCACAATTGTGTTCCGGGTCTGTTTCTCCATGGACGTAGCTTAGCACAGACCACCCGCCCGCGCCACCCTGGCCCTTGTTATCCGTCTGGTGTCCTGGGGAGCGGCAGGCCAAGCGCGGGAGGCGGCAGCAGGCAGGACGTTCAACGCTTAACGCGGGGGCGCGCGCGCCGCGGTCCGCGGGCCGGGGCCGCCGTGCGCTCCGGCCCGGTGCCCTCGGCACGCGGCCGCGAGCGGTAGCGGATGACGACGGGCGCGCCCGCGAGCGCGAAGCGCGAACGCAGCGCGCGGACCAGGTACTCGGTGAAGTTGCCGGTCACCAGGCGGGTGTCGTTGACGAAAACCCGGATCTCGACCGGCGCCGTGCCCGTCTGCGTCGCGTAGAAGACCCGCAGGCGGCGCAGGCCGGCGCCCGGCAGGTTGATGCGCGCGACGGCCTCGCCCAGGGCGCGGTTGAGCGGGCCGGTCGGCAGTACCCGGCGGATGTTCGCGGCGACCTCGTCGATCGCCGCCACGCTCTGCCGGACGTTGAAGCCGTCCCGCGCGGAGATGAAGACCACCGGGCAGTGGCTCATGAAGGGCATGGCCTCCCGCAGCGCCGGCTCGTAGCGCGCCTGCGTCATGCCCTGCGCCATGGCGATATCCCACTTGTTCACCGCCAGGATGCATCCCTTGCGCGCCTTCTCGATCACGGCGGCGATGTGCTTGTCCTGCAGCGTCGGCCCCTGCGCGGCGTCCATGATCAGCACGGCGAGGTCGGCCTCGGCAACCGCGCGCTCGGCGCGGAAGAGGCTGAAGCGTTCGACGGCGCTGTCGATACGGTGGACGTGGCGCATGCCGGCCGTGTCGACGAGTAGATAGTGCCGCGCCCCGGGACCCGCGCCGATGGCGAAGGGCACCTCGACGCTGTCGCGCGTCGTGCCGGCGACCTCCGAGACGATGACCCGCGGACTCCGCAGCAGGCGGTTGATGTAGGAGGACTTGCCGGCGTTCGGGCGCCCGACGATGGCCACCCGCAGCGGCCGGTCCGGCGCGAGTTCCCCGCCCATAGGCAGGGCCGCCGTGATCTCGTCGAGCAGCGCGGCGACGCCGCGGTCATGCAGGGCCGATACTGGAAAGAGGGCCAGGCCGAGCGGCGCGAAGTCCGGCAGGACGGCCTCGTGCTGCGGCAGGTCGCACTTGTTGACCGCCACGCAGCAGGGCACGCCGGCGCGGCGGATCATCTGCGCGGCCTCCGCGTCGAACGGATGCAGGCCGACCTGGGCATCCACGACAAGTATAGCGACGGCGGCCTCGGCCAGCGCCGCCTCGACCTGCTCGATCACCCCGGCTTCGACCTGGTCGGCGGCGCCCTCGCCGCGGCGCAGGCGCACGCCGCCGGTGTCGACCAGGTCGAAGGGGGCCGGCTGCCATGGCACCCGGCGCACGATCCGGTCGCGCGTGACCCCGCTCTCGTCGTGCACGATCGCGATGCGCCGCCCCGCGATGCGGTTGAAGAGGGCCGACTTGCCGACGTTGGGCCGCCCGACCACGGCCACGACCCTGCCGCGCGCCGTGGCGGACGCGGCGGCGGTCACAGAGCGTTGCGGATCGGCTGGGTCGGGGCGCGACATGCCTCAGAGTGTAGCGGATGCCGGGCGGGCCTGCAACGCCTTGCATCGCATTCGACCTAGCGCTTCGCAAAACCTCAGGCAATCTGTTACAATAGGGGCGACACCGCGGGAGAGGCCCGGACGGCCGGTCGCCGTCGGCCGCGGCGCATGATGCCGATGACAACCTTCGCCTACAGATTCATCAACCGTGTCCGCAAGGAAGCCCGGATCAAGCCGCAACCGGTGGCCATCGCCTCCGGCGGCCATGGGCGCCAGTTTGTCGCGTTTGACTGGGGCACGGACACGTTCATTTTCGAGCGCGACATCTGGAAGCGCCCGACCCCGCGCGCGCCGGTGCTCGTCGTCCCCAAAAACCGCCTGGCCAAGGGCAATTCCGGCTTTGTCATGACCGTGACCTCCGGCAATCACAGCGTGGCCGCGATGCCGCTGCTGGGCGGACTGTTCTGGAACCTGGGCCGCGTGCCTAAGCGGCGGCGCAGCGAGGTCATGCAGGCGGACGTCGTCTGCGGCAACCTCGTCGACACCGGCATCGAGCTCTCGCAGCGCGATGTCGACGTCAAGACGCTGCACGCCGCGGACGAATGGCTGCGCGGCCTGGGCTGGCCGCTGCATGCCGTCGTGATCGCCGACCGTCTCGACTCGGCGCTGGAGTTCTACCGTTGCCTGGGACAGGAGTGGCGCATCAAGCCGCTGGCGTGGACGCGCGAGGAGATGGATCTCGCCCTGCGCGCCAGCCGCGCGCGCATCCACTCGTGCCTGAACTACTACCACAGCGTCAAGGGCGTCCACCTGCTGTCGTACCCCGAGTTCGGCCGCCTCCAAGACGCCGCGCGGAACGACTACCCGGCGTTCCGCGCCGCGCTGGATGAACTGGTCAGGCCCCCCGAGGCCGGGCGCCCCTGCGCCATGCGCGAGCCCAAATTCCAGAACCACCACGAGATCGAGCTCTTCGGCGTGCATGGCGACCAGGGCGTCACGCTCATCGTGCCCATGCTGGAGCAGCTCGCGCGCGATCTCGCGGACGGCACATGCCGCCGCGGGGAGTGCCCGTCGCGCCTGGAGCGCATTTGCGGCGCCTTCCGCCACGCGATCGAGAATCCCGGCTTCGCCGACGAGGGCGGCGACCTCTTCGTCGGCGGCGTCTACAAGCACCTTACGGGCGAGATCTACCGCGGCAGCCAGGACCAGATCGCGCCGGCCTTCGACGACCGCAAGACCGCCTTGCCGGGCGCCACCTATCTCGGCGGCAAGTCCGAAACGCACCCCGGGGCCGACAACCGCACGCTGGCGATCCTCGACTACGTGCAGACCCGCCTGAGCCACGGCGAGCGCATCGAGCACATCAACGTCTACGAGCTGCGTCTCGACAACCGCGTGCCGCTCGGCAGGGGCCCCACGCGCGAGATCGACTTCAAGACCAACCGCCGACCGGTGGCCACGCGCCTGATCGAAAAGTGCCTCGCGCACCACGGCACGGGCTACGCCAACTACATGCTCGTGCGCGTGCAGGCCTTCCAGAGCCTGGGCGTGGCCTACGGCGACCACCATCTTCTCTCGCGCCACGACGGCCAGTCGGGCGAGGTGCACTACTTCATCCGGCAGCGCTACGACGGCTTCGCCTTCGGCCGCATCGGCGCCAACCGCTTCCAGCGCACCGACTGCGAGCACGGGGTCATCGACTTCCCCGAGGCCGTGCTGGCGCTGGCCGCCCTGCTGGGCAAGGCCGCCGCGCAGACGCTGGCCGTCAAGCGCTACATCCCCGACGACAATTCGGTGCACTTCGGCGAGGGCAAGGAGATCATCGAGTTCGGCTACGACGTCAAGCACCGCCGCGAGATGCCGGTCGGCGTGCGCCTCTGCTCCGTGCGCGGAACGCTCGGATGGCCGGACATCGACCACACGCAGGCCAACCTCGACCGCTGCTTCGACGTCTACATGCGCGCCTTCGCCGCGACGCTCAAGGCCTACTGGCACGAGCACGCCGACGCCGTCGCCCTCCGGGAGGCGCGCGACCACTTCCTCGACGGTTTCATTGCGACCACGCGCGAGCTGTTCTGGAACTACACCAGGCGCCGCGAGGCCTTCGACGCCTTCGATCCGGACGTGCGCCGGACCTTCCGGTTCCAGAAGAAATGGCGCTTCGCTCTCTGGGCGCTGGAGAAGCAGCAGACGCAGATGGGCGAGTTGAGCGCGCGGCTCGACCGCCTCCTGCAGGAACTGCCGGACGCGCCGCCGCCCACCAGCCTGTACGACTATGATCATGCCTAAGTCTTCCGACCTGCTGCAGACCGGCGGCGGCGCACGGCAGGGCATCCGCTGGTGCCATGCCGATGTCACCGACAGCGCCCGCGCCCTGGCCCAGGCGCATCTCTGCGGCCCGACCGCCGCCCTCGTGCTGGGCGAGGCGCTGGCCGGCGTGGCGCTGCTGAGCCACGAGCTGACGCTCGCGGAGGAGACCATCGCCCTCCACCTGCGGGTGCGGGGGCCGATCCAGGGCGTCGTGGCCGAGGCGGCGCGGGACGGCGCATTGCGCGGCTACACCCGCGTCAAGATCCTCAATGACCTCGACGACCGCGAGGAGGTGCTCTCCGCCCCCGCCCTCGGCGACGCGGGCGAGGCGCAGATCATGCGCTCCCTGCCCGGGCGCATCGTCTCGCGCGCCGGAGTCGACGTCGCGCCACCCTCGGTGAAGGCGGCCGTCGACCGCTACCTCGGCCACTCGCTGCAGCGCACGGCCTTCGCCGTGATCCTGGCCATACCCTACGACGACGGAGTCGACCTGGCCCGCGCCGTGCTCGTCGAGTGCCCGCCCGGAGGCGACCGGCGCGAGTTCGCCCGCCTCCGCGGATGCGCCGCGGACGGATCGCTCGCCGAGGCGCTGGAGATGGCCGACGGCGCCAGAAGTTTCTGCGAGGAGCTGGGTTTGCCCGCCGACTCCCTCGGCACGCCACGTCCCCTGCGCTTCGCCTGCCGTTGTTCCGCCGAACGCGCGCAGGCCGCCCTGGCGGCGCTGCAGCCGGATGAGCTCCGCGACATGGCCGCCGGCGGCCGGCCGGCCGACATCTACTGCCACATGTGCGGGCGGCACTTCGCCTTCGAGGCCGGGCGCCTGCTGCAACTGGCGGACGGGATCGGCAGGCCCCCGCCGGGAGGACTTCCGCATGCATGAGGATGTCCAGAAGATCCTGGCGCGGCGCAGCGTGCGCGAATTCACCCCCGCCCCGGTGAACGAGGAGACGCTCCGCGACCTGCTGAAGGCCGCGATGTCCGCGCCCAGCGCCGCCCAGGCCGATCCATGGCATTTCGTCGTCGTCCGCAGCCCGGCACTGCTGGCGCGTCTCTCCGCCGCCGTGCCGCACCCGGAGACCATGGCGCAGGCGCGGGTCGGCATCGTTGTCTGCGGCGACCAGGAGACGGCCCACCGCCGGCATCTCTCGTACCTGCTGCTGGACTGCGGCGCCGCCATCGAGAACCTCATTCTGGCGGCCTCGATGTCGGGGCTGGGCGCCTGCCGCCTCTGCATCCATCCGAACCAGTCGCGCGTCGACGAGGCGCGGCGCGTCCTCCAGTTGCCGGCTTCCGTCGTACCCGTAGCGGCGGTCGCCCTCGGCATCCCGCAGCAGATCCGGCCGCCCCGGACGCGCTTCGACGAGAATAAGGTCCACACGGAGATCTGGTAGGGAACGGCATGAAGATCGTCTGCGATGTCAACATGCCCTTCGCCCGCGAGGCCTTCGCCACACTGGGCGATGTGCTGGCCGTGGACGGGCGCGCCATCGCGCCCGCGCATCTGCGTGATGCCGACGTGCTGGTCACACGCTCGACCACGCGCGTGGACGAGGCGCTCGTCGGCGCGCGCCGGCTGCGCTTCTACGGCTCGGGCGTCATCGGCACCGACCATATCGACGGCGCCTTCCTGGCGCGCGCCGGCATCCCCTGGCAGGGGGCGCCGGGCTGCAACGCCGCCAGCGTCGCCCAGTACCTCGTCTCGGGCCTGGTGCGCCTCGCCCTGCGCCACGCCCTGCGGCTCGATGCCCTGACGCTCGGCGTCGTCGGCGTGGGGCATGTGGGCCGCCAGGTCTGCCGTCAGGGACGCGCCCTCGGCATGCGCGTGATCGCCTGCGACCCGCCGCGGCGCCGCGACCCGCGCGACGCGGAGGCCCAGTCCTTCATCCCGCTCGACGCGCTGCTGCGCGCGGCCGACGTCGTGACCCTGCACGTGCCCCTGACCCGCCAGGGCGAGGACGCCACCTGGCATCTGATCGACGCCGCGCGCCTGGCCCGCATGCGCCCGGGAGCCTTCCTCGTCAACGCCGCCCGCGGGCCGGTCATCGACAGCGACGCCTGGCTGGCCGCGCGCGGACGCCTCGGCGGCACGATCCTGGACACCTGGGAACCCGAGCCCGCCTTCCGCCCGGAGGTGCTGGCCGGAACCGACTGGGGCACGCCGCACATCGCCGGGCACAGCTTCGAGGGCAAGGTCAACGGCACAATGCAGGTCTACCACGCGGCCTGCCGCGTCCTGGGCGTGGCCCCGTCATTCACCCCCGACCTGCCCCCGCCGCCCGTCCCCGAGCTGACGGTCGAAGCGCGCGGCCTGGGCCCCGAGGCGCTCCTGGAACGGATGGTGCTGCCGGTCTACGATCTCGCGGAGGACGACGCCCGCCTGCGCGCCGCGGCCGTTGCGGACGACGGCGCGCGCGCCAAGGCCTTCGACCAGCTCCGCCGCGACTACCCGATGCGCCGCGAATTCACCGCCACCCGCGTCAACCTGCTCCACGCCACGCCCGACCAGCAACGCCTGGCGGCGGAGCTGGGTTTCCAGACGATGTGCCAAACCTCCGCGACGGCCAGCCCGTAGGCTTCACGCCTCACGTTTCACGTTTCACGCCTCACGCACTCACGCACTCACGCACTCACGCCGCCGAACAGCTTCCGGAGATACTCGACCGTCGCGGCGATGTCCTGCCGCTGGCGCTCGCCTGAGATTTCGCGCTCAATGATGAAGTCGCCCTCGTACCCGAGCCCCAGCAGCTTGGGTACGAACTCGGGATAGCGCACCATGCCTTCGCCGACGCGCACCTCGCGGCCGAGTTCGCGGCCGTTGACGGGCGTCAGGCCGTCCTTGGCATGCAGGCTGCGCACATGGCGCCCGAAGACGTCGAGCGCGTCGATGGGATTGCCGCGGCCGTACATCAGCAGGTTCGCGGGATCGAGGTTGATGCCGAGGTTCGGCAGCCCGACAGCCTCGATGTAGCGCAGCAGCGTGACCGGCGTCTCCTGCCCGGTCTCGAACCAGAAGCCGAGGCCGAGTCGCTGGCAGTGGCCGGCCACATCCAGCAACGCCACGCAAAGTGGCTCGAACTGCGGATCCGTGATGTTCTCGGGCAGGAATCCGCAGTGGGTGATGATGGCGGGCGCCCCCAGCTCGGCCGCGAAGTCGGCCCAGCGCTTGAGCGCCTCGATGCGCGCCCAGCGAAACTCCGGCGGCACGATGCCGAGGGTCACGGGTCCGTGGACAAAATTCCAGACGGCCGGCCCGGGCACACCGGCCCACACCGCCGTGAAGCGCACGCCCAGATCCGCCGCCCGCCCGCGGGCGGCCTGGGCGACCGCCGAACGGCAGAGCGCCAGATCGCCACAGCAGAGGTGGCAGCATCCCAGCCCGAAGCCGGACACCACATCGAGATTGGAGCCGTCCTCCTTCAGGCGGCTCATGACACCGATCGCCGGCTCGCGCGGTTGTGTGCTCATGCGCTACTGGCTCCCGAAGACCTACGGCTGGTCCGGCAGGACGACCGCCTGGATCCGGCGCGGCAGGTCGCAGTTCTCGAGCGGCTCGACGAACCGCTCCGCCCCGGGCCCCTGCGCGTGGGTGACGACCTTGCTGCTGGTGTGTCCGCCCGTGGTGAAGCGGATGCCGGTGCGGGCATCCCGCCGCGCCGCGGCCAGCTTGACCGCCTTGCGCAGCCCTTCCGTCGGATTGCCGGCGTCCAGCGCCTGGACGATCGCCTGCTCGACCGCGGGGCGTTCGTCCGCCGCGAAGACCAGGCCGAGTTGCTTCTCCAGCGCCTCGACGAGGGCGCTCGTGCGTTGCCGGCGGACGGCATCCGGTTCCAGTCCCTCCAGCTTGACGGCCAGCACTTCCATCGCCCAGCGCAGATCGCTCAGGGGCGACTGCTGCTTCCGGAGAAGCTGCGCCTTCTCCGGGTCGGGCGACTCCAGCTTCAGCCCCCCCGTCTCGTGGTCGGCGGTGACGATGACCAGCGTCTCGGACGGCCGCCGCGCCTGGAAGGCCAGCGCGACCTCGACCGCCTCCTCGAAGGCCAGCACCTCGCGCCAGATCATGCCGGCATCGTTGGCGTGTCCGGCGTAGTCGATCCGTCCGTTCTCGAGCATGATGAAGAAGCCGCCGGGCTGGTCGAGCCGTTCGATGGCCTTGGCCAGGTACTCGGCCAGCGTGGGGCTTTCGGGCGTGGTGCCCGGCCAGAGGGTGTAGGGTGAACGATTGACAAAAGTCTGTCCGGCTGACTTGACCCGCGCGAGGACGTTGCTCCCCTCGATCACGTCCCAGCCGGCCTGCCGCAGGTCGTCGAGCGTGCTCTTTTCATGCACGCCGGCGCCGACGACGAACGGAATGCCGCTCGCGGCCAGATCGCGCCCGATCTCCTTGCGCATCGCGCGCGTTTCCTGATGCGCGTAGAAGGCGGCGGGCGTGGCGTCGGTCAGCGGCGAAGAAGAGATCAGGCCGATCCGGAACCCCTGCTTCTGGAGCTTCATCGCGATACTCTCCACGGGCTGTTTGTCATTGTCCACCCCGATCGCGCCGTTGTAGGTCTTGCTCCCGCAGGCGATGGCCGTGCCCGAGGCGGCGGAATCGGTGACGCCGCTCGACACGTTCTCCGTGCCCATGCGCGCGTGAACCGGCATGCGGCGCATGGCCAGCTTGCGTCCGGCCACGTTTTCGGTGAGCACGGCATGGTTCTCGCCAAAGCCGTCGCCGATCAGGAGGAAGACGTACTTCACGCCATCGGCGGCGGCTACCGTCGCGCCGACGGCCAAAAGGAGCGACAACAGGAGTCTGGACTTGAACATGTTCAGTGCCTTTCGTCAATACGCGGAGTGCGTGGAGCAGG
>CAYPJN010000033.1:0-3252 GCA_964411055.1 uncultured Lentisphaerales bacterium
GCGCGATGCCGATCTGGGACGAGACCAATGGCGTGTCGCTCGCCTGGATGCGGCTCCCTTTTCTCGTGGATGGGTTGCACCGGGCGCAATCGGGACTCCAGTACATCGAGGTCTCGCGCGACGGCGTGAAGCTCTTCCACCGCCAGGTGGGCGATCCGGTGCCGGCGGGGGCGCTGATCAGCGCGCCGGTCGCGCCTCAGTCGAACCTGGTCGCGGAGTCCTCGCCGGTGACGGTGACCCGCGAGGTGCTCGACCTTTTCGGGGAGTCGGTTCCGGTGCTGGTCTTCCGGCAGTTTGTCTCGCATGCGGATGGCGGCCAGGTTCAGGTGGAGATCGGCATGCGGCAGGACTCGATCGCCGTGCGCGAGCGCGTCTCGACTCAGGCCGTGCGCTGGATGCTGCGCCTGGCGGTGATGAGCCTGCTGCTCGCCTCGCTCTTCTTCATCGCCGTGACGGTCATCGCCGTGCACCGCGACCGGCGCATGGAGCAGCGGCAGCGGCGCGAGGAGCATCTGCTCTTCTCCGGCATGGTGGCCAACAGCATCGTGCACGACTTCCGCAACCCGATGTCTGCGGTGCGTCTCGACGCCCAGATGCTGGAGCGCGAGGCGCGGCGTCCGGAGGGGCCGCGGGCCGAGCGCATGGGCGAACTCTCGGGGCGCATCGCGCGCACGTTGAACCGCATGGACGGGGTCTTCAAGGAGTTCCTCTTCATGTCGCGCCCGGCCCAGGCCGTCAACGAGCGCTTCGACCTGTGCCGCTGTCTGCGGGACTGCGTCGAGACGCTGGCCGCGCGCATCGAGCAGGCGCGGCTGCGCGTGGAGCTCGACCTGCCGGAAGTGCCGGCGCACGCCGGCATCTCGGAGCCGGCCCTGCGCCGCGCGATCGTCAATGTGCTGCAGAACGCGATCCAGCACGCCCCTCCGGAGTCGGCGATCGAGATCCGGCTTGCCGCCGGGCGGGAGCACCCGCACCAGTGGCGCATCGAGATCGGCGACCGTGGTCCGGGCATACCGCCGTCGATGCGCGAGTCGGTTTTCGAGATGTTCGTCACCACGCGGCCGGAGGGCACCGGGCTCGGGCTCTTCATGGCGCGCGCGGCCCTCGCCAACTTCGGCGGCACGATCACGGCCCGCGGCCGCGACGGCGGGGGAGCCCTCATCCGCATCACGATCCCCGCGGCCGGTGAGACCGCAACCGGTCCCGGCGACGAAGCGAGAGGAGACACACCATGCCCATAAGACTACTGGTTGTCGAGGACGATCCCGACGGCGCGGCCTCGGTGCGCGACGCCGCCGCCGACGGCGGCTTCGAGGTGCTGGTCGCCGCCACAGGCGAGGCGGGCGTCGCGGCCTTCCGCGAGCAGCGGCCCGCGCTGGTGCTGACTGACCTCGTGCTGCCCGACATAGACGGCATCGAGGTCATGCGTCGCATCCAGCAGATCGACCGCCGCGTGCCCGTGATCGTGATGACGGCCTACGGCACGGTCGACTCCAGCGTGCGCGCCCTCCGTGCCGGGGCCTACGACTACATCCAGAAGCCGATCAACCTCGACGACCTCGAGTCGACCCTGCGTCGCGCGGCCGAGACCTGCCGCCTCCGCAGCAGCGTCAACGACCTCTCCGCCTCGCTGCGCGACAAGTTCTCGGCGCGGGCGATGGTCGCCGAGTCGGAGCCCATGCGCGCCGTAATCGCGCAGGTCGAGGCGCTGGCCGACACCATGGCCACCGTTATGATCCTGGGCGAGAGCGGCACCGGCAAGGAACTGGTGGCGCGCGCGCTGCATGCCGACAGCCGCCGCGCCACCGGGCCGTTCGTCGCGGTCAACTGCGGCGCCTTCGCGGAGTCGCTGCTCGAGTCCGAGCTCTTCGGCCACGAGAAGGGCTCCTTCACCGGTGCCTCGTCGCAGAGCAAGGGCGCCTTCGAGCGCGCCGACGGCGGGACGCTCTTCCTCGACGAAATCGGCGACGCCCCGCTGCCGGTGCAGGTCAAGCTGCTGCGGGCGCTCGAGGAACGCGAAATCCGGCGCGTGGGCGGGCAGCAGGCCTTCAAGGTCGACGTGCGCGTCGTCTCCGCGACGCACCGCGACCTCCACGAGCGCGTCGCCGAGGGGCTCTTCCGCGAGGATCTGCTCTACCGCGTCAATGTCGTCAGCATCACCATCCCGCCCCTCCGCCGGCGCCTCGCCGACATCCGCCCCCTGGCCAACCGGTTCATCGCGCAGGCCGCGGAGGCGCACCACCGCACGGTGGCCCGCGTGGACGAGGGCTTCTATCAGGCGCTGGAACGCTACGAGTGGCCCGGCAACATCCGCCAGTTACGCAACGTCGTCGAGGCCGCCGTGCTGCTCTGCGCGGGTCCGGAGCTGACAGCGCAGTCAGTGTCGCTGCCCGCGGCGCCACCGCGCGCGGAGGACGGAGGCGAGTCGTTCGAGCTGCCGGAGGGCATGACGCTTGAGCAGTTGGAGCGCGCCATCCTGCTGAAGACCCTGCAGCGCTACCAGGGCAACCGCACGCTGACCGCCGAGCGGCTCGGCCTCTCGCGGCGCACCATCCAGCGCAAGGTCAAGGAGCATGGCCTGCCCTTGTAAACCGGGGCCATTGGCATGGATTCTGCTAAAACGGACAACATGTTTTCGGCTTGCCCCCGCGGCCGCCTGTGTCGGATGCGGCGGGGACGCGGCCGACAGGGGCGCCCGCGGCCGGCGTGCCGGCGGGCAAAGAGAGGAGAAACGGGATGCTGACCATTTGCGACCTGAAACGCAACTTTGGTCCGATCCAGGCGGTTCGGGGCGTCTCCTTCACCGTTGAGAAGGGTGAAGTGCTGGGATTCCTCGGGCCCAACGGAGCGGGCAAGTCGACGACCATGCGCATGATCACGGGCTTCCTGCCCCCGACCGCGGGTACGGCCACGGTCTGCGGCTTCAGCATGCAGGAGAATCCCGTCGAGGCCAAGCGCTGCCTCGGCTACCTGCCCGAGAACGCCCCGAGCTACGCCGGGATGCGCGTCGACGCCTTCCTCGACTTCGTCGCCGCCATCCGCGGCTACCGCGGCGCCGAGCGCCGACAGCGCGTCGAGGCGGCCATCGAGAAGAGCCGCCTGCAGACGGTGCGCCACCGGCTGATCGAGACGCTCTCGAAGGGCTTCCGCCAGCGCACCTGCTTCGCGCAGGCGATTCTCCACGATCCGCGCGTCCTCATCATGGACGAGCCGACCGACGGGCTCGACCCCAACCAGAAGTTCGTCGTCCGC
>CAYPJN010000033.1:3352-13134 GCA_964411055.1 uncultured Lentisphaerales bacterium
CATCATGGACGAGCCGACCGACGGGCTCGACCCCAACCAGAAGTTCGTCGTCCGCCAGATGATCAAGGAGATGGCCGCCGACAAGGCGATCATCATCTCGACCCACATCCTCGAGGAGGTCGAGGCCGTCTGCACCCGCGCGATCATCATCGCCGATGGCCGCATCGTCGCCAACGGCACTCCCGCCGAGCTGCGCGCCCGCGACCCGCAGGGGCGCCTCGAGCAGGTCTTCCGCAACCTGACCATGAACCCCGCCTCGCAGGAGGTGTCCCATGCGTAGTCTGCAGGTGATGACCATTTTCCGGCGCGAGGTCAAGTCCTACTTCGGCTCGCCCGTGGCCTACGTCTTCCTCGTCGCCTTCCTGGTGCTGCTCGGCTTCCTCACCTTCTCGCTCTCCATGTTCTACGAGCGCCGCGAGGCCGACCTGAACTGGTTCTTCGTCTGGCACCCGTGGGTCTACCTGCTGCTCGTGCCGGCCGCCACCATGGCCGTCTGGGCCGAGGAACGCCGCACGGGCACGATCGAGCTGCTGCTGACCCTGCCGGTGACACTGGGCGAGGTGCTCCTCGGCAAGTTCCTCGCCGCCTGGGCCTTCATCGCCCTGGCGCTGGCGCTGACCTTCCCGATCGTGGTGACGACCGCCTGGCTCGGCGACCCCGACCTGGGGGCCGTCGCCTGCGGCTACATCGGCTCCTTCCTGCTGGCGGGCGCCTGCGTCGCGATCGGCACGCTGATGTCGGCCCTGACCAAGAACCAGGTCGTCAGCTTCGTCCTGGCCCTGGCCGCCTGCCTGCTGCTGATCCTGGCGGGCTTCGAGCCGGTGACCAACCTCTTCGTGCGCTGGGCTCCGATGCGCCTCGTGGACGCCGTCGCCGCCTGCAGCCTGATGCAGCACTTCGACGCGCTCAAGCGCGGGGTGCTGGATCTTTACGACATCGCCTATTACCTGGGCGTGATGGTCTTCATGCTGACCACCGCCCATGTGGTCGTCAACAACCGTAAGGCGGCCTGAGCCCCGGCCGTCTGGGAGCCTGACAAGATGAAAGCAAAAACCAGTGCCTTCTCCGCCTTCGGCAGCGGCGCCGCCGGCCTGCTGCTGCTGCTCGTCATCATCGGCGCCGTCGTCGTGACGCTCGGCAATCTGCGCCTGCGGCGCGACTTCACCGAGGACAAGCTCTACACGCTGTCGGACGGCTCGCGCCGTCTCCTGGCCGCCCTGCCGGAGGACGTGACGCTCAAGTTCTTCTTCAACCGCTCGTCGTCGGTCGTACCGATGTTCGTCAAGTCCTACGCGCGCCAGGTCGAGGACCTGCTGAAGGAGTACGAGATCGCCGCCAAGGGGCGGATCGTCGTCGAGACCTACGACCCCAAGCCCGACTCGGACGAGGAGGAGTGGGCCCAGCGCTACGGCATCCAGCCGCAGCCGACGGGCATGATGACGCCGCCGCTCTACTTCGGCATCGTGGCCGTCTCGGGCGAGCGCGAGGAGACGCTGCCCGCGCTCACGCCCCAGGGCGAGGCCACGCTGGAGTACGACCTGAGCCGGCTCGTCTCGCGCGCCGCCACCGCCGTGCGCCCCGTCATCGGCGTCCTCAGCGACCTGCCGGTCATGGGAGCGCCACCCATGCAGCCGATGATGCGCCAGGCGGCGCCCCAGCCCTGGTACGCCATACAGGAACTGCAGCGCGACTTCGATGTACGCACGGTCAACCGCGATGTAGCCGCGATCGAGCCCGCTATCACCACGCTGCTGGTGATCCACCCGAAGAACCTGCCCCCCAGGACGCTCTACGCCATCGACCAGTTCGTCATGCGCGGCGGCCGGCTCGTCGCCTGCGTCGACCCGCTCTCGCTGGCCGACCTCAAGTCCCAGCAGCAGAACCAGATGGCTATGATGGGCATGGGAGGACAGACCTCCTCGACCCTCGGGCCGCTCTTCACGGCCTGGGGCATCGGCTTCGAGCCCGGCAAGCTGCTGGCCGACAACCGCGCCGTCACGCGCGTCGGCAACAACGGCCGCGTCGAGGAGAGTCCCGTCTTCCTCTCGCTGCGCGCCGCCAACATGAACCGCCAGGATCTGCTCACCGCCCAGCTCGACCAGATTCTGATGCCCTATGCCGGCGTCCTGAGCGACGCGACGGGCGACGACATCGCCTTCGAGCCGCTGATCTCCTCCTCGGATGCCGCCTGCCGCGTCGATGCCCAGATGGCGATGTTCGGCGCCGAGGCGCTGCGCGGCCAGCTCAAGCCGGACGGCTTGCGCCACGTGATCGCCGCGCGCCTGAGCGGCCCCTTCAAGAGCGCCTATCCCGAGGGCGCGCCGGCCGCCGATCCCGTCCCGGAGGAGGGTGGCGAGGCGCCCGCGGCGTCCGCCGGCGGGCACCTCGCGGCCTGCGCCGAGCCCAACACGATGCTCGTCATTGCCGACTGCGACTTCCTCTCCGACGATGTCGCCGTCCGTCAGGTCGAGATGATGTTCGGCTTCCGCACCCTCCAGGCGCAGGGCGACAACCTCGCCTTCCTGGCCAATGCCGTGGAGAAACTCTCCGGCAGCGCCGAACTGGCCTCGATCCGCTCGCGCGGCACCAGCCAGCGGCCCTTCACGCGCGTCGACGAGCTCGAGTTCCGTGCCGCGAATGCCTGGCGCCAGGAGGAGGAGAGCCTGAACGCCGAGCTGCAGCAGACCCAGCAGCAGCTCAACGAGCTCCAGAGCCAGAAGCAGGCCTCGCAGAAGTACATCCTCTCGAAGGAGCAGGAGGAGGCCGTCCGCCGTTTCCAGCAGAAGCAGGCCGACGTCAAGCGGCAGCTCAAACAGGTGCGGCGCAACCTGACCCGCGACATCGAACGCCTTGGCGTCCGCGTCAAGGTGCTCAACATCGCCGGCATTCCCCTGCTCGTCACGCTCTTCGGCATCGCGCGCGGCGTTCTCGGCCGCCGCAGCCATTAGCCACCGAAAGGAACGCATGTCATGAAATCGAAACAACTTGTCCTCCTGCTGATTGCCGCGCTGGTGCTGATCGGGCTGGCCAACTGGAGCGCCCGGCGGCGCCAGTCGCCCGCGGCCGCGCTCGCGGGCGCCGCCCTGCTGCCGGGATTCGATGTCAATGCCGTGGCCGCCGTCGAAATCCGGGAGAAGGACCAGACGCTGCGCCTCGCCCGCGACGGCGAGGTCTGGTGCGTGACCAACGCCCACAACTACCCGGCCGATTTTCAGCGGCTGGCACAGCGGCTCATCGCGCTGCGCGACGTAAAGATCGGCCAGGTCCAGCGCGGCATGGCGATCAAGGACGAGGACGCGACACATGTGAAGCTGATCGACGCGCGCGGCCAGACGCTGGCTGCGCTGGCCCTCGGCGCCGCGCGCCAAGCCCGCGGCGACGGCGGCAACATGGGCTACTACCGCCCGAGCGAGGGACGCTACCTCTCGCGCGGCGGCGGCGAGGTCTTCCTCGTCAAGGAGTCGCTCGACGACTGGACCGCCGCCGCCGAGAGCTGGCTCGACACCCAGATCCTGGGCATCCCGCCCGACGACATCGCCACGATCGAGATGCGCGCCGCCGCCGGCGGCGACCCCGTGGTGCTTGACCGCACCACTGGCAGTCTCAAACTCGTCGGACTAGACGAGGAGAAGGAACAGCTCGATAGCGCCCGTGCCAGCGGTGTGGACTCCGCGCTCAACTACCTGCGCTTCAACCAGATCGCCGACCCCGGCTTACCCTCCGAGGCGCTCGGCTTCGCCACCGGGCACATCTTCCGGGTGACCCTCAAGAACGGCGACATCTACAATGCGTCGCTGGGCGCCGTGGCCGAAGGCAACCGCTACTTCAGGGTTGGCGTCGAGTCCGGGCCGCCCTCCACCAACGCGGCCCTGCGCGCGGAGGCCGAGACGCGCGTCGCGGCGGCCAACGACCGGCTGAAACCCTGGACCTTCCTGATCGCCTCCTATACCGCAGAGAACATGGTGCGCACGCGCGACGAACTGGTGTCGCCCAAGCCGGCCGAGACCAACGCCCCCGCCGCGGAAGCCGCCGCCCCGGCAGAACCGGCCACACCGGCGGAACCGGCAGCCACGGCAGCGCCGGCCACCCCGGCGAAAGCTGAGCCCGCGCGACCCGACGCCTAACCCGGGAGTTGCCATGGACTTGCAGAAGACAACCAACCAGATCGCCGCGCAGGGCGCGCTGATCGAACAGCTCCGCCAGGAGATTCACAAGGTGCTGGTGGGCCAGGAGAAGCTGGTCGACCGCATGCTGATCGCGCTTATCAGCGGCGGGCATATCCTCCTGGAAGGCGTGCCCGGCCTGGCCAAGACCACGGCCGTGCGCACGCTGTCGCAGGCGCTCGGCCTCCAGTTCCAGCGCATCTCCTTTACGCCCGACCTGCTGCCCGCGGATGTCGTCGGCACGCTGATCTACAGTCAGAAGGACGGCACCTTCCTGCCCCGCAAGGGGCCGGTTTTCACCAATCTGCTGCTGGCCGACGAGATCAACCGCGCTCCGGCGAAGGTGCAGAGCGCGCTGCTCGAAGCCATGCAGGAGCAGCGCGTCACGCTGGGCGACACGACCTACTGCCTCCCGGCGCCCTTCCTCGTGCTCGCCACGCAGAACCCCATCGAGCAGAAGGGCACCTATCCATTGCCCGAGGCGCAGGTCGACCGCTTCATGATGAAGTGCATCGTGGACTACCCCTCGCGCGACGACGAGCGACGCATCATGAACCGCTTCTCACGGCCGCTGAACGCCGAAATCGCGCCGGTCATGAGCGCCGAACAAGTCGCCACGCTGCGCGACGTCCTTGACCAGGTATACTGCGACGAGAAGGTCGGCGAGTATATCCTGGACATCGTGCAGGCCACCCGCGAGCCCAAGGCTTTCGGACTGGCGGCGATGGCCAATCAGATCGAGATGGGTGCCTCGCCGCGCGCGTCGCTCTGGCTCAACATCGGCGCCCGCGCCAACGCGCTGCTCCACGGACGCGCTTACGCCACACCGCAGGACGTCAAGGAGATCGCGCGCGACGTGCTGCGCCATCGCGTCATGCTGACCTACGAGGCCGAGGCCGAGAACGTCGGTGCCGACCAGGTTGTCGAGACGATCCTCGGCGCCATCCCCGTGCCCTGATCCGGAACGGCGGTGGGCGCATGGCCAGGACCGACACACGCCAGGAAGAGACCTCCGCGCTCATGCGGCGCGTGGCCGGTATCCGCCTGCTAACCGTGCGTCTGGTCAGCGAGCAGTTCGCCGGCGACTACCATTCGAGCTTCAAGGGGCAGGGGATCGAGTTCGACGAGGTGCGCCCCTACATCCCCGGCGACGATGTGCGCGCGATCGACTGGAACGTCACGGCCCGCAGCGGCACGCCGCACATCAAGCGCTTCGCCGAGGAGCGTGAGCTGACCGTGATCTTTCTCGTCGATGTCTCGGGCTCGCAGGCCTTCGGTTCCGGCTCCCGCACGAAGTCGGAACTGGCCGCGCTCCTGACCTGCCTGCTGGCCATGGCGGCGGTGCAGAACGCCGACAAGATCGGGCTGGTCAACTTCAGCGACCGCATCGAGAAGGTCATTCCCGCGCGCAAGGGGCGCACCGCCGTCATGCGGCTCGTGCGCGACGTTCTCGCCGCCGAAAGCGACACCCGGCAGGGAACCGACATCGCCGCCGCCCTGCGCTATCTAAACCGCATCCAGAAACGCCGCGCGCTGGTCTTCCTCATTTCCGACTTCCAGGACCGCGACTTCGCCGACGAGCTCCGCACGACGGCGCAACGGCACGATCTGGTGACACTGGCGGTCGAGGATCCGCGCGAGGCGCAGATCCCGAATGCCGGTCTGGTCGAGGTGCAGGATCCGGAGACCGGCGATCTCGTCCTGCTCGACACTGGCTCGCAGCGCGTCCGTCAGCACCTGGCGGAGGCCGCCGCGGCCGAGCGCACCGCGTTGCGGCAGACGCTCATGCGCTACGGCATTGATGGCGAGTGGTTCTCGACCGACGACAGCGACGAGGTCACCGTTCACCGGTTGCGCCGTCTCTTCAATCGCCGCGAACGGCGCGGCGGGAGGCGACGCCGGTGAGCCGCGCACTCAACCATTTTCCGTGGTTCCGTCCGGCTAAGGCCAGTTGGCGTCGCGGACTCCTGTTGGCCTTGGCCTGCGGCGCACTGTCGCTACGGGCCGGCAGCGAGACGCCGCCGGCGGTGCTGCAGGAGAACCTCTCGTGGGGCTCGGTCGAGATCCGGTTGCGCGCCGAGCCCGCCGAGGTGCGGCTGGAGCAGGATCTCAACGTGGTTCTGACGGTCACGGCGCCCGCCGCGCAACAGGTGGAACTGCCCGATTTGCGCGACCGCTTCCAGGGGTTTACCGTCGCCGAGGGCTTCCCGCGCGATCCCGTGACGCTGCCCGACGGCCGCCGCAGCCGCGAGTACCGCTGGCGGTTGGTGCCCGGCGTGGCACGGGATGAATACCGTCTGGCCCCCTTCGCGGTGAGGGTACGCGAGGGCGCGACCGAGCGCAGTTTCGCCACGCGCCCCGTCCGTTTTCCTGCCGCGGCGCGGGATGCCTCCGTTTCGGGCGGCGTAGAGCTTGATCCGAAGCCCTACTGGATCGCCCCGACACGCCGCGCGCTGGCCAATTTCGCCGTGCTGGCCGGCCTGGCGGTGGTGCTGGCGCTTTTCGTGGCGCGACTCGTTCGCTACCTGCGTCACCAGGTCCGCCTGCGCCGGCTCTCGCCCCGCGAGCGCGCCTTCGCCGAACTGGAACGGCTCCTGCACCGCCGCCTGCTCGAACAAGGCCTCTTCAAGGATTTCTACATCGAGCTGACGCAGGTCGTGCGACGCTACATAGAGCGCACGCACGGCATCCGCGCGCCCGAGCAGACCACCGAGGAGTTCCTCGCGGCCGCCGAGCGCCATCCCCGTTTCACGCCCGCCGTGGTTGCCAGCCTGCGCGAATTCCTGCAGTCGGCCGACCTCGTCAAGTTTGCCGGCCAGGATGCCAGTGTCGAGGTGGCCGACGGCGCCGTGCGTACGGCCCGGGTCTATATCGAGCAGGATGCCGCCACGCAGGCAACGCCGGAGACGGCAGGGAAGGGGGGCTGAGCCGCATGTTCCGCTTCGCCACGCCGCTCGCCTTCCTGCTCCTGCTACCCTGGGGAGTTTCTCTCTGGCGGCTCTTCCGGCGCGGACCGCGGCGCGCGCTGCTCTTCGCGCCCATGCACCGGCTGCCGCCCCGCACGGCGGGCTGGCGCAGCATGGCTGCGCGCTTCCTGCCGGCGCTCTTCGCCCTCGGCGCCCTGCTTCTGATCGTCGCGGCGGCACGGCCCCAGACCTTCTTCGCCCGCGAGCGCCGCACCGTCGATGCCCTGGCGATCGCCATGGCCGTCGATGTCTCCGGTTCCATGGAGGCCCTCGACCTGACCGAGGGCACGCCGACGGGGCCCAATGCCCAGACGCGCCTCGACGTGGTAAAGTCGGTCTTCGGCCGCTTCATCAAGCAGCGGCCCGACGATTTGATTGCGCTGGTGGCCTTCGGCGGCTATGCCTCGACGCGCAGTCCGCTGACCGCCGACCATGCAGCCCTGCTGCAGATCCTCAAGGCCACCTCCATTCCCCGGAACGCCGTCGACGAGCAGGGCCGCACCGTCTCGCAGGAGGAACTGCTGACGGCCATCGGCGACGGGCTGGCCACCGCCTGCGCGCGTCTCCAGGACGCCGAGCCCAAGACCCGCATCGTGGTGCTCCTAAGCGACGGGGAGTCCAATACCGGCATCATCAGCCCCGAGACGGCCGCCGAGACGGCCGCCAAGCTGGGCTTCCGGGTCTACACCATCGGCGTCGGCTCGACTGGGCGCGCCCCCTTCCGGGTGCGCGATGAATTCGGGCGCGACCGGATCGCCTTCGGCGAGGTCACCCTGAACGAGACGCAGCTCCGGCAGATCGCCGAGAAGACCTCGGGGCGCTATTTCAACGTCCGCGATGCCGAGGGGTTCCGGCGGGCGATGGATGCCATCGGCGAGCTGGAGACGACGCGCATCACGCGCAACCTCTACAACCAGTACAACGAGAAGTTCTTGCCCTTCATGGCGCTCGGGACGCTGCTGGCGGCCGGCAGCGTACTGCTCAATCTGTTCATCGTGCAACGTCCCCTGTAGCCGATACAGTCCTATGCGGTTTGTCTATCCATGGCTCCTGACCGGTCTGCTGCTGCTCCCGCTGGCGGGGCTGCTCGGCTTCTGGGTGCTGAGCCTGGGCGCCCGGCGGCTGGCGGGCTTCGTCTCGCCCGAGATGCAGGCGCGGTTGGCGTCGCCGCGCAGCGCGGCGGTTGTGGTGCTCCAGGTGTCGTTCATGCTGGCGGGGTTGCTGCTGCTGGTGCTGGCCGCGGCCCGTCCGCAGTGGGGCCGCGCCGAGATGCGCGTGCAGGAGCGCGGGCGCAACCTGCTGATCGCGCTCGACGTGTCGCGCTCGATGCTCGCCGCGGATGTCCATCCGAACCGGCTTGAACGCGCCAAGGCCGACCTGCTCGACCTCCTGGCGGAACTGCGCGGCGACCGGGCCGGCCTGCTGGTGTTCCGCGGGCGGGCGAACCTGCTCTGCCCGCTCACCACCGACCGCGCCTTCCTGCGCCAGGCGCTCGATGGGGTCTCCATCGACTCCGCTCCGCGCGGCGAGACCGACCTGGCCGACGCCATCCAGAAATCGCTCGATGCGCTGGAGTCGGCCTACGACCAGAACAACGCCATCATGCTGATCACGGACGGCGAGGATCTGGCCGGTCGTGCCCTCGACGCCGCCAAACGCGCGGCCGCGCGCGGCATCCCGGTCTTCACGGTGGGCATCGGCGATCCACGCGGCGCGCCGGTGCCCGGCGTCGACGGCACGGGCACCCTGCAGCACCAGGGCGCCCCGGTCGTCACACGCATGGACGAGTCGACACTGGAGGCCATCGCGCGCGCCTCGGGAGGCACCTACATCCCGCTGGCCACCTCGGGCACCGCCAGCACGACGCTAGGCGCCATCTACCGCCAGCACCTGACGCGCGTGGCGGCGCGCGAGTTCGAAGAACAGCTCGAGCGCCGCTACATCGAGCGCTACCAGCTCTTCCTGGTGCCGGCGGTTCTGCTGCTGTTGGGCACGGCCCTGCTGAGCCGCGGTCGGATGGCCGGCGGCCGCGCGCGGCGCGGGGTCACGGTGGAGGCTACCGCGTCGGTGGCGCCGCACGGCGCGGTCCTCGGGCTGCTGCTGGCGGTGGCGTTCACCGGCGCGGCGCGCGCCCAGACCGGCGTGACCGCCGCACTGCCGACGCTTCCACCGGCCGCGGCGACCCGCGCCGCCACCAACGCGCCCGCGGTGCCGCCGGGACGCGAGGGGGCGCGCTTGGCCCAGCGGCTCTATCGGCGCGGCGACTATGCCGCGGCCGCCGAGGCCTACCTGGCGGCCGCGCGCGGCGTCGAACCCGCCGAGGCCAACCGCTTCCGCTATAACGCGGCGCTGTCGCGGTACAAGGGCGGCGATCTGGACGGCGCCGCCGAGACTGTCCATCCGATGACGATGTTGCCGGGGCAGGCGGCGGCCGCCGAGCTTTACGGGGCGGCGCGCTTCCGTGAGTCGGAGGGGCCGGGCGCCGCGACCAACACCGCCCTGCGCCTGAAGGCGCTCGAACAGGCCGCCGGCGGCTTCCAGCAGGCGCTGCGCCAGGCGCCGGACGACGCGCGCCGCCACCGCAACCTCGACCGGGCAGTCAAGAACCTGCCCGTGCTGCGGGAAACGGCGCATATCGAGCAGGTGCTGGCGG
>CAYPJN010000034.1:0-6035 GCA_964411055.1 uncultured Lentisphaerales bacterium
AGGGGCCAACCATGGGAACCGGTGTGTCACTAGGCAAGCCTATGGGATGCTAGTGATTCGGAAAGGTAGACCTCAAGGCTACTGGTTTCCAAACGCCAAAAATCGGCGACATAGCCGGTCCGACTGGCGGGTCTGCGTTGCGGAACGACCGTCCTGGATCTTGCGGAAGGAACTGTGGCCGTGCTGGCATTCAGGGCGATGGCCGACGGTTTGAGAGGGGTTGGCGGATGCACGGTGGTTTTGACGGGCGCAGGAATAGGGAGTGCAGTCGCAGCAAGCGCGCCGGACTTCACGGCGCGTTCTTCCTGCGAACCTTGCGGCCGGGGGGAATCCCGCACCGCCAATGTCTCACATGGCCGAGACGGAGCCCGCGCCTCCAAGCCGGGCAAGATGGCTTTGTTTCCTGACGGTTTTCGTTGAATAGGCAGGACGCGCGCGAGCGTGGCGCCGAGCGCCGCGAGCAGCAGTCCCGCCGCCAGGGTTCGCAGACGCCGGCGGTTGACCGGCCGTGCCTGGCCGGGGTTTTCCCGGAGCAGCCGCAGATCCCTCAACAGGGCGGCGGCGGTCTGGTAGCGGCGTTCGGGGTTGGGATCGGCGGCCCGGCGCAGGATGTTCAGCCAGCGGGCGAAGCCGGGGGCGCCAGTCTCCGCCTCCTCGACCGGCGCAAAACCGTGCTCATCGCCGCCGCGGCCGGTGCTGAGTTCCCGCAGCAGGACGCCCAGGCTGAAGATGTCGCCGGTAAAGCGTCCCTGCAGTTCGTCGGGCGCGTATCCCGGCGTGCCGACCCGCGAATCGGCCTCGCGTGTGTCCGCCAGCAGTCCCAGGTCGGCCAGCACGGCCTGGCCGTCGATCAGCAGGACGTTGGACGGTTTGATGTCGCGATGCACGAGATGGTGGGACTGGAGGAACGCCAGCGCCTCGGCGAGGCGGATGCCGATGTCGAGGCAGTCCGCCAGAGGCAGGGCGCGCTGGGCGGAGAGCTCGCCGCGCAGGGTTCGGGGGCGGTATTGCCCGGGAGCCTCGGTCCACCGGGGACGCTCCGGGTCGGCGAGCGGCATCGTGTAGGCGAATCCCGTCGCGAGATCCTCGCGGAGATCGAGCACGCGGATCAGGGAGCCGGGGGGATCGGGCAGCGTGCGGATCAGGTCGACGGCGCGGCGTTCGCGCGCATACCGTTCCGCCGCGTCGTCGGCCGCCTGCCGCGCCATGAGCTTGGCGGCGACATGCCGGTTGCCGGGCAGTTCCAGCAGCCAGACTTCGCCGTAGGCGCCCTGTCCAATCCGGGCCAGGAAACGGCCCTCCGGGAAGAGCGACTGCCAGCATGCAGAGACCGTGTCGGAAGCACGTGTCATGATCGGGTTGTGTGGCTTCCCCGGATGAGCATCCCAACGCAGGCGGTTGCGTCCCGCGGCCCGCTCGCGAGAGTGACCTCGGTCGTCACGGTATCGAGAACAGCCATCAGCGCCCGGCTTGTATGCGTGCTGTCATCCAGTCCCATGGCAAATGGTGGAAGTTGTCGTGCAACGACCGTGCGTTCACTCAAGGCGTTTCGAGGAGCAGCGTGACGGGGCCGTCGTTGAGCAGGCGCACGTCCATGTGCGCCCCGAAGCGGCCCGTGGCTACACGCGTGGCGCCAAGCTGCGCGCGCAGCCGCGCGGTCAAATCAAGGTAGCACGCCTCGGCGATGCCGGGCTCCCCGGCGCCGCTGAAGCCGGGCCGGTTGCCCTTGCGACAGTCGCCGAACAGGGTAAACTGGGAGACCAGCAGGATCGCCCCGCCGGTGTCGATTAGCGCACGGTTCATCTGCCCCGCATCGTCTGCGAAAATCCGCAGCGCCGGCAGCTTGCGGGCCATCCAGGCGATCTCGTGCTCGCCATCTCCCGGCGCCACGCCCAGCAGCACCAGCAGGCCGTGGTCGATGGCCGCGACAGTCTGCCCATCGACCGTGACCGACGCCTCGCGCACCCGCTGGACGACCGCCTTCAACGCCTTACTCCCCGTACTCGGCCCAGGCCGACGGCGTCTCCCAGATCCGCACCCGGCAGAGCCGCACGCGGCCGCCCACCCGCGCGGTCAGCGCGTCACGCAGGGCGTGGAACAGCACCTCGGCCAGCACCTCGGTCGTCGGATCGCGCCCGGCGAAGCCGACCACATGCGAACCAAAACGCTCGCGCAACGCCGCGTATCCGGGATCCGCGTCGTTCATGCAGAGCGCATGGTCCCACGCGGCGACGTGCGGCTCCAGCAGTTCCTTCACCTCGGCGAAATCGCAGACCATGTCGTGGTCGTCGAGCGCGTCCGCCTCGATCACCACCTCCACCGTGCGGGTGTGGCCATGCACGAAACGGCACTCGCCCGAATGCTTGGAGAGCAGATGCGCGTTGCTGATCGCGAGGGTCTTGCAGATGCGGTATGGCATGGCGTCGCATGCTCCCAAGCGTGGCGCCGGCGCGCGGCCTGACACTCTGCTACAGCTTTACGCCGACGCCGGCGATCAGCACCAGGTCGTTCTTCTCCTTGCCCGCGCCGGGCTGGCTGTCGTACTTGTCCTGCAGCACGACGCGCAGGTTGAGCCGGCCCTGCAGCGGCACCTCGACGCCGGTTTCGGCCGTCAGGAGGTAGTTGTCGAAGTCGGAGGCTTCCGGCAGGTAGACCACGGACTGCCAGACCTTGGAGTTCCCGGCGAACTTGTACTCGAACGATTCGGAAAACCGCAGCGACAGGTAGTCATTCTCGATTTCGACCACCTCTTCCCAGACCTGGGCAACGCCCACCTCGACCGCGAAGGCCGTGCTGTCGGTCTTGACCAGATAGAGGCCCAGCCCGGGTCCCACCGTGGCCCGGTAATCGATCTCGGCGATGTCGTCGTTCAGCACAAAGGCGTCCAGATAAGCGAAGATCCTAGGAGAAAGCGTCTTCCTGACATTGCCGAAGAGCTTGGCGTTGGAGACCGTCTTCTCGTCCTCCTCGGTCTCGACACCTTCGACCACGGTCCGCGTGGTGTTCTCGCCATAGTTGCCCTCCAGCCCCGCCTTGAAGGAACCGAGCCGCGCCTTCTCGCCCGCCAGCAGCAGGCTGCCGTTGGCCAGCAGCGTCTCGCTGTTGCCGTCCGTGAGGTTCAAACCCAGCGCCAGCGACTTCTCGAATTTCGACGCTCCGCCCGGCGCAGCCTCCTGGGCCTGAAGCCCGATCACCGCCATACCGGCTGCCGCCATCAAAACATGCCTCAATGCCATGATCCCGCTCCTCTATTCCCTGCCCCGTGCCCGCGGGACGGAAACCTTCCGCCAACGCCGCCGACAACCTGCACGCGTGCATCGGACGCGCTACCGTTACGCGCATGCCGCTTTTCGTGGCAAGAATATACATGTTCTCCACGCGAATAACAACATCAAGCGAACCAACATGGGCGCCGGATGAATATCCGTTGCGCATGCAAGGAAATGATGTATCATAACGGATTGCTCGAATTGAGCAGGCGCGGGGTCTGGCGCGTCGCCGTCAGGATCTTGGCGAAGGCATTGGAAAGGCATTTGTGCTGAAAGTATGAGTTGCGCATCGGGATTGTTTGGCAGCGAGTTCACACGCGAGGAGATCGAGCGTACCAAGGCGGCGCACGGACTGCTGAGCATGGAACTCGAAGTCGGCACCCTCTGCAACTTCGCCTGCCGCTACTGCTATGTCGGCGACGATCACGCCTGCAAGGCCGGGGAGCGCAACGAGCTGTCGCTTGCGGAACTGCGCGACGCTGTCGAACAGGCGCAGGCGCTGGGCGCCCGCAAGATCATCCTGCTGGGCGGCGAGCCCATGCTCTACGACTTCACGCCCGCCTTCTGCAGATGGATGCGCAACCGCGGCCTGGCCGTCGAGCTGTTCACCAACGGATCGAACATGACGCCGTCCGCCGCCGCCGAGATCTTCGCCCTGGGCGTGAGCGTGGTGCTGAAATGGCACTCGGCGCATCCCGCACTGGAGGACTGGCTGGCCGGCGTGCCGGGAGCCGCCGACATCATGGCCGAGGCCCGGCGCAACCTTCTGGCCGCGGGCTACCCCTCGCCTACGGCGCGCCTGGCGCAGAGCACGGTCATCTGCCGCCAGAACCTTGCCGAGTTGCCGGAACAGTGGAGGCGGCTGCGCGCGGCCGGCATCGAACCCTACTACGAGATGATCACGCCCCAGGGACGCGCGCGCGGGGACGCGCATGGCCTGTCGCCGTCCCCGGATGAGGTCCGGGGACTGTTCGAGACCATCCAGACCATCGACCGCGAGAGTTTCGGACGCGTGTGGGAGGCGCAGCCCCCCCTGGTCGGCAACGCCTGCCTGCGCCACGCCTACTCCTGCCTGGTGAGCGCCTCCGGCGATGTCATGCCGTGCGTCGGAGTGACGCTGCCGGTGGGCAACATCCGCCAACAGCCGCTCGCCAGGATCCTCTCCGACAGCGAGGTCATCGCCGACCTGCGCCATTACGAGCGCACCATCCAGGGCGCCTGCGGCGCCTGCGAACGCGCCGCCGTCTGCTATGGCTGCCGCGGCGCGGCGTACCAACTGACGGGCAACTACCTGGGATCCGATCCGCTCTGCTGGCGGCACCGGGCGGCGGACGACTGCGCCGCGCTGCCGATCGCCGCCGAATGTCTCGTGCCGCACCAGCCCCCGGCCCGCCTGATTGAGGCTCTGGAGTCGGTCGGCGAGCGTTCGGCCACGGTCACCGCCCGTGTGCCCGCCGACAGCCCGCACTGCCGCGACGGCCGCCTGATGGAGGCGGCGCACCTGGAGCTGATGGCGCAGGCGGCTGCGGCCCTGCATGGCTATCGGACGCGTATCCGGCAGACTTCCGCACGGCCGTCGGGCGGCATGCTCGTCGGCGCGCGCGACTTCGCCGTGCTGGCGCCGCTCCATCCGGGCGACGCACTGACGATCTCCCTGCGCAAGGAGGCCCGGCTCGGCGCCTTCGGCGTGCTGACGACGGAAATCCGGCGCGGCGACGCGCTGGTCTCGCGCGCGGAACTCAAGACATGGCAAGAAGACTAGCGACCAGCCCGCGTCAGCTCCGGCGGATCCCCTTGCGCCTGGTGTTTCTTCTGGGTCTGCTCGCCGCCGCCGCGCACGGCGCCACCAACGCTATCCCGGCGCATCTCGAGCAGGCGCTCGCCGGCGTGCGGACGGTGCGGACGCGCTTTTTGCAGGAAAAGCGCGTCGCCCTCTTCAAGCAGCCCCTGGTGACACGCGGCACGATCCAGGTCGCGCCGCCCGACAAGCTGCTCTGGCGCGTCGAGAGCCCCATCCGCTATGCGCTGCTGGTCGATGGCCGTCAGGCGCGTCAATGGGATGGCGAGACGGGCAAAACGGAGAAGATCGCCTTGGCGGGCAATCCGGTCTTCGCGGCCGTGACGGAGCAGCTCGGCGCCTGGTTCGGCGGACGCTACCGCCTGCTGGCCGCCACCTATGACATCTCCCCCAGCCCGGACCAACCGGAATCCTTCGTTTTCACGCCCAGGCCGGAAACGCCGCAGGCGGCGGTGGTGAAGGCCGTGACGGTGACCTTCCGCGGCGATGGGCGCTACATCGCCGCGATCCGCATCGACGAGCGCGGGGGCGACACGACGCTGCTGACCTTCGAGGCGACGGAGATCAACGTGCCCCTGGACGCGGAGGCGTGGACGCTTTGACGGCACGCCCGCTGCGCGCTCGCCTGCGGGCGCTTCTGCGCCGCCGCTCCAGCGTGGCGGGCGCGGTGGTGCTGATCACGGCGGTTTCCGTCCTCAGCGTGCCCCGCGGCAAGTTCGACGGACGCATCGATGTGATGCTGCCTGACGACTCCGGCCTGCGCAGCCTGTTCACCTTCCTACGCGAGATCCAGGTGGCCGACAAGATCCTGGTCACGCTGGCCAGGCGCGACGGCGCTGCCGATCCCGGCGCCCTGGCGGCGGCGGCCGACCGCTATCTTGCGGATCTCGATCCGGCCCTGGCGGCGCCGCTGAACACCCGTTTCCAGGCGGATGCGCTGACGGGCGACTTCTCGCGGCTGGCGCGGC
>CAYPJN010000034.1:6055-13060 GCA_964411055.1 uncultured Lentisphaerales bacterium
ACTCGCGGCCGATCTTACGGAGCCCGGGATCCGCCGCGTCCTCGGGGAACTCCAGCGCCGCATCCAGCGTCCCGAAGGCCTCTTTGCGGCCGCGGGCGCCCGCGCCGACCCGCTCGACTGGAACGGGCGGCTGGTCCGCCAGATCCTCGCGGCGGTCGCGGCCTTCGGCTACCGGGCCGTGCCGGTGGGCGCACACCTGATGGATCCCGGACAGCGCCACCTGCTGCTGGTGCTGCAGACGCCTGTCTCGATGATGGACTCGGGCGGCGTGCGCCGCCTGCTGCGGCACCTCGGCGAGCGTGCCCGGGATCTGCCGCCGGACGTCGAGGCGCGGCTTGTCTGCGGCCACTTGCACACCGCCGGCAACGAGGCCGTCATCCGCCGCGACATCCGCATCACCGGCACGGCCGTGACCATCGTGTTCCTGGCGCTTTTCCTGGGGATCTACCGCGACTGGCGCTCGATCGGCATCACGCTGATCCCCGCGCTGGCCAGCGCGCCCGCCCTGGCCATCGCTTCGCACTGTTTTGACCGCTTCTCCTACCTGGTGCTGGGTTTCGGCTGCGTCATCGTCGGCATCGCGGACGACTACGGCATCCACACCTATGTACTCTCGCGCGGCGCGCGGGCCGCCGAGAAGCTCCGGCGCCTGCGACTGCCGATGACGCTCAGCGCCCTGACCACGGCCTGCGTCTTCATCGCGTTCTGCTTCTCGTCGCTGCCGGCCTACCGGCAACTGGGCCTTTTCGCCACGATCGCGGTGCTGCTCTCCCTGTTATACGCCTTCTGGGCCCTGCCACCATTCGTCCGTCCGGCCGCGCCCGGGAACGGCGCGCGTCGTCTCGGTCCGCAGGCGGAGGGCCTCCGCCTTTCGCGGAGGCGCGCCTGGCTGGTGCTGCTGCTGGCCCTCGCGGCGTGCGCCGCCGGCGCGGTCCTCGTCGCGCGCCTGGAAATGAACGCCGATGTGACGCTCCTGGACGGCACACCGCGCGGGACGCTGGACGATGAGCGGCGCGCCATGGCCGTCTGGGGCGGCGGCGAATCGCTCGCCGCCGTGCTCTGCGTCGAGGCCGGCGACGAGGCCGCCGCCCTGCGCCTTAACGACCGCCTGCATGCCGGCCTGCTCGCCGAGGGCCTCGCGCCCGCCTCGGTATCGAGCCTGGCACCCGTCCGGCCATCGGACGAGACGCGGCGCGCGCGGCGCGCGCGCTGGGCCGCCTTCTGGACTGACGCGCGCGCGGGTGAGTTCCGCGCCGCGCTCGAACGCGCCGCCGGCCCCATGGGCTTCGCCGACGGCGCCTTCCAGCCGTTCTGGGAACTCTTCGACGCCTGGCGCCGGACACCACCGGACGAAGCGCCCGAGCCGATCCGCTTCCTCGAACCGCTGGGCGAGCGCTTCATCCATGCCGCCGACGGACGGGTGCGTGTCGTAACCTTCATTCCGGACGACACGGAGCACCTGGCGGCGGCACGGCGGGTGCGCCAGTCGATGCCCGGACTGCGCATCGTGTCGCGCACGGCCTTCGCGGCGGAACTCTCGGATGCGGTCGGGCGCGAGATCATACGAATCTCGCTGCTGGCGGCGGCGATGATCCTGGTGGTGACGGTTGCGGTGATCCGCCGCGTGGGCATGGTGCTGCTGGCGGGGGTGCCGGCGCTCTTCGGCCTGCTGTGGGGCGCAGCGGCGATGAAGCTCTGCGGACTGCCGCTGAACATCTCCAACATGATCGCCGGCATCATAGTCCTGGGACTCTGCATCGACTACGGCATCTGCACGGTCTATGCCCACCAGCGCCACATGCGCCGCGACATGGCGCTGGCGATGACCCTCTCCGCCCTGACCACGGTGCTGGGAGCCGCCGTGCTGCTGCTGGCGCGCCATCCCGCCTTCTTCTCGATCGGCGTCATGCTGGTCTCCGGCATCACGGCGGGCTATCTCTTCGCCTGGCTGGTGCTGCCCGCCGCGCAGACGGTGTGGCCGCGGCTCAACCCGCCCCTGACCGGCGGCGGGGATGACCCGGAGGAAGAGCGCCCGTGAAAGCCGCCTTCTACTTGCTGCTGGCCGCAACGCTGCTGACGGGCTGCGCCACGCTCCCCTTCCCCGATCCCCCGCCCTGCGTTCCGGCTTCGGCGGCTGCGGCCGACGCCATTCCCGGCAATTTCGCCGCGCGGGTGGCACCGTGCTTCGAGCAGGTGAACGCGGTGGTCTTCGGCTTCCGCATGCGCCGCCTGGCGGCGCTGGGGCTGGTGGCCGTCGACCGCCCCGCGCGCGCTTTTTCCGTCTCCTGCGTGACGCCGCTGGGAGTCAAGCTCTTCGATGTCGTCGCCACGAACGGCGCGGCCGCGGCGCGGTTCGTCAATCCGGCGCTGGCGGCGCGCGGCGGCGACCTGGCCCAGGCGGTGGCGGACGACCTGGCGCGGGCCTACTTCGACTGGGCGCCCCCGCCGGGAACGCCGGGCGCCTTCCGGCGCGGCCGGATGGTCTTCGCCGCTGACGATGCCCGCGGAACGACCGAATACCGCTTTGCCTGGGCTGACGGTCGTTTGGCCGAGAAGGTGCGGCGGGAGGGCGGCCGGCGCCGCTGGAGCATCGCCTACCGCGGCTATGGCGTAACGCCCGGCGGGATGGTCCCCACCGCGATATGCATCAACAATCACCAGTACGGCTACCGGCTGGTGGTCAACACGCGCGAGGCGGGGCGCTGACATGCACGTACTGCTGGTCAGGCCCCACGTGATACTGGCGCTCGCGCGCCGCTTCAACGCTTTTCTCCACCTGGAGCCGCTGGATCTTGAGATTGTCGCCGGCGCCGTCGAACCTCCCGACAGCGTGGCGATTCTCGATCTCTCCTACCGCCGGCGCCCCTTCGCGGCGCTGCGCCGCGCGCTGCTGGAGACGCGGCCGGACGTGGTGGGCTTCGGCTGCTACTCGAACCAGTCGCGGGCCGTGCGCGATCTGGCCGGAGTCGTGCGCCGGACGCTGCCCGGCACGCGAATCGTCGTGGGCGGCGTGCATGCCAGCATCGCGCCGCAGGACCTGAACGATCCGTCCCTGTTCGACTATGTCCTTCGCGGCGAGGGATCGGTGGCCTTCCGCCGTCTGCTGGAGGCCCTGCACGCGCAGCGCCCGCTGGCCGACGACGGCGTGCTGCCGGTCGGGTCGCCGGCCTTCGACGCCCTGGCGTCCCCGCCGCCGCCGCCGCATCCCGATTACCGGCTGGTCGCCCGGCCGCGGCGGGACCTGGTGGACCGCTCCCGGTACTACTGCATCTGGTCGGCCGATCCCGGCGCGACCCTGCCAGCACTCTTTCCGCGCGTGGCCTCGATGCGCACCAGCGTGGGGTGCCCGCGGCGGTGCAGCTTCTGCGTGGTGCACTACCTGGCGCACGGCCGGTACATCCAGCGCAGTCCCGAGGAGGTCGTGGACGAGATCGCGGCGATCAACGAGTCGCACATCTACTTCGTCGACGACGAGATGTTCATCAACCCCGCCCGCGCCGGGGCCATCGCCCGGCTCCTGCTGGCGCGCGGCATCCGCAAGCAGTACATAAGCTGGGCCCGCAGCGACACGATCTGCGAGCACCCGGAGCTCTTCCGGCTCTGGCGGCAGGCGGGTCTGCAGGTGGTCTACGTGGGGCTGGAGTCGATGGATGCTTCGGCGCTCCAGGCGTTCAACAAGGGGGTCGATCCGGCCACTAACCGGCGCGCCGTCGAGATCCTGCGGGAGACCGGCATCGTGCTGCACGCGGCACTGATCGTCAACCCCGATTTCACAAAGGAGGATTTCCTGGCGCTGCACCGCACGATCGACTTCCTGGCGCCGGCGGAGATGTCCTTCACGGTGCTCTCGCCCTCGCCCGGGACGCCCTTCTGGAAGGAGACCCGCGCCCGCTTCATCCCGGACGATCCCTACGCGTTCTACGACTGCATGCACACGCTGCTGCCGACACGGCTGCCGCTGCGCACCTTCTACCGCTATTTCGCCATGCTCTACCTGCGCGGTTTCCGGCGCAACCCGTGGCGGTCTCACCGCATCCGCGTTCCCGCGCGGGATATGCTCCGCCTGCTCTGGAACGGGCTGCGGACGGGCTTCACCCTGCACGGCCTGCACCGCGACTACTCCCGCGCCGCGCGCGCGCGGTGCGGACTCCCCGTCCCGCCGGCGTGATGCCAAGCGGCATCAGGCGCGGCGGAGCTTGCCGCTGGCGGTCTTCCCGATTGCCGGCACCACGGAGAAGTGCTTGGGCAGCTTGCAGGTGGCGAGCCGTGCGCGGCAGAAGACCCGCAGATCCGCCTCGTCATACGCAACACCCGTGCGGAGCACGATCCGGGCGCAGGGAATCTGGCCGTAGTGCGGATGAGGCTCCCCGTAGACCAGCGATTCGGCGACGGCGGGGTGCTGGTTGAGCACCTCCTCGATCTCCTGCGGAAAGAGCTTCATGCCCGAGAAGTTGATGACGGCCTTGCAGCGTCCGACCAGCCGCAGGCTGCCATCGGCCTCGATCTCGCCGACATCGCCCGTATGGAACCACCCATCGGGCTGGCATACCTGCCGCGGCTGCCAGGGCGAGAAGTAGGCGTCGAACATGCCCTTGCCGCGGATCAGCACTTCCCCGTTGCCGTCCAGGCGGACGGTGTAGGCCGGCAGGGGCCGCCCGAGACACCCGTCGTGCGGCCCGGCTTCCGGCGTGTGGATGAACGGCAGGCCCACCTCGATGATGCCGTAGGCCTCCGTCAGCCGGAGTCCCAGGCGCGCATGGAAGTCCCGGGCCACCGCAGCCGGCAGTTTGACGGCGGTCGAGACCGCCAGACGCACGCGCGCGAGATGCGCGGGCGTCAGCGCCCCGGCCATAGTCAGCATCTGGTAGTGGAGCGGGCTCGCGTAGAGCAGGGTGACCGGGTGCTGCTGCAATGCCCCGACAAGGCCCCCGGGCATCGGCTCGCCGCAGATCACCAGCGTGGCGCCCTTGCGCAGAAACAGAAGGATGGTGACCACGAAGTGGAAACTCATCGAGAGCACCCAGCCGACCACGTCGTCGGAGGTGACCCGCAGCCCCTCGTTGGCGGCATCGGTACGGTCGAGGATCGTCTCGTGGGCCAGTACGACACCCTTGCTGGCGCCTGTCGTGCCGGACGAGAAGCGGATGAAAGCCGGCCGGATGGAGGCATACTCCGCGGCGGGTGCCTGGCGCGGCGTGCGCCGCGCCAGGCGGAATGCGTGGGCCACACCGGGAAGATCCGCCAGCGGCGCGCCGGGCGCATCCGGCACGGCCGCGGCATCGGTTAGTAGGTGGTGGACATCCATGCGTTCCGCCAGCGTCTCGCGCTCGTCCGACATCAGCGTCGGCGAGATCGGCACGATGGCGGCATCGAGGGAGAGCACCGCCAGCGACAGCAGCACATAGTCGATGCCGTCGGGACATAGGAAGGCGACGCGGTCGAGCGGCCGCACGCCCGCGGTGCCCAATGCGCCGGCGACGCGTCCCACGGCCGCCGCCAGTTCCGCGTACGTCAGGCGCCGCCGTCCCTCGACTAGCGCCGTCCGTAACGGAATGGCGGCGGTCTCACGGAAAATCGTCCCGGCGATGTTGGCTCGGGACATCCGTCACCGCTGGCTGTAGAACTCACGCAGACGCGCGCCCATGTTGGCATCGAGCTTGTTGACGAGACGCGACCAGTGTCCGGAGGTTCCGCAGCCATCCTGCCACGAGAGGATCTCCTGCTGTCCGTCGTACAGGCTTGCCTGGATGTTGAGCGAGGCAGCGCCGGCGCCGAAACCGACCACGATGCGGGCCGCACTGCTTCCCGGGTTGTACGACAGGTACTTCACCACCAGCAGGTGGCGTCCGCCCTCGGGCGCGTAGCCGCCGCGATCACGGATCATGCGGGCATCGATCCCGTAGCGGGCGAAGCGCCGCGGCAGTTCGCGTTGCATGTAGTCGCGCACCTCGGTACGGTAGCGGTACTGGCGCTCTTCCATCTCCCCGGGCTTGCCCTCCTCGATCAGCACATCGAGCGCCCGCCGCGGACCGGCGGCGACACGCGCCGAACGACACCCCGTGACGAGCGCCAGAAGCATGGAACAGGTCAGCAGTAAAGTCAGGATCTTTTTCACGGCGTAGTATTCCCAAGGCACTGGCTACTTAGAAGACGGCCCGGAGACTGACAAGCACCTCACCGGTCTTGATATCCTCCTCGCCCCTGTCTCCCCGCATCGTGACCTCCGACCCGTCATAGCCGACCTCCAGCGAGACGCCGATCATGCGGTGGCGCAGGAACTCGACACCAACGGCCCCGAATGCGCCGGGCGACGAGCTGTCGACCTGGTCGCTATCCGCGATGTGGTACTTGAAGCCGGCACGCGCGTAAGGTGTGACGGATGCCTGGGGCAGGAACGTAAAGCCATAGGTCAGGCCGACGGGTACATCCCAGTAGGTGTCGTCCGCGTCGCTCCAATAGTCGCCGCCGTAGTAGTATTCCTCCGAGATCATGATGATGGCCGCCGGTCCCAGGTCGAAGGTGATGCGCGATCCGTGCTCGAACTCGTAGTATGGCGTAAAGGACAATCCGACAGGCACGGACCAGTCCTCGTCGAGGCCCGGATACTGCTCCTCGTAGAAGTCCACCACGTTATCTAGGCCGCTGACATAGCTGAGTCCCACCGGGAAGCCCCACCGACCACCGGCCCGGCAGAGAAGCGCCGACATCACGAGCGCCAGCATTGTCACGCATATCCGCTTGCTATGCATTGTGTCCCTTCGCTCCTTCATGCACCCGGACGGCTCAACATCCCGCCCGTGGGCATGCCCATTGCCGCAGGCAAGGGTAACCTCGTCATCTGTCGCATGTCCGGCAACCCTTGCTGCCAATGGACAGATTGGCGCAAGTTTACATGATCCGCGGCACGCTGTCCACCAGTATGGGATGCTATTCGGCTCTATATGAACCTGATGAAGTAATCGGCTAGCCACAGGGGGGCGCGGGAAGCGCATGCTGAGAGGGCTG
>CAYPJN010000035.1:0-12927 GCA_964411055.1 uncultured Lentisphaerales bacterium
GTCGCGGTCGCCACGAGCCCCAGCCGGTTGGTGATGCGGTGCACGTGGACATCGACGCAGATGGCCGGCTTGCCGAACCCGAGGGCCACGACCAGGTTGGCCGTCTTGCGCCCGACGCCGGGCAGCTCGCATAGCTCCTCGACCGTCTGCGGCAGCCGCCCGCCGAAGCGCTGCCGCAGCACTCCGGGCAGTCGCTTGAGCATCCGCGCCTTGGTGCGGTAGAAGCCTACCGGATAGATGAGCCGCTCCAGCTCGGCGACCGGGAGCCGTTCCAGCTCCCCGGGGGTCGTGACGCGCGCGAAGAGGCGTTCGCAGGCGTCGGCGGTGCAGGCGTCCTTGGTACGGGCGCTCAGGATGGTGCCGACGAGGATGCGGAAGGGGTCGCGCGTCTGCGCGGCCACGAGATCCATGATCGGGGCGCGCTGCGCCAGGAAGGCCGTCTTGAGGCGGCGATTGACGGCGGGAATATCGCCGGCGGTCACACGCGCATCTCCGCCAGGATGGCGCGCGCGGCCGCCGCGGGGTCGGGCGCCTCGAGCACTGGGCGGCCGACCACCAGGTGTGTGGCCCCGTCGCGCACGGCGGCGGCCGGCGTGGCCACGCGCTTCTGGTCGCCCAGATCCGCGCCGGCGGGGCGCACGCCGGGCGTCACCAGCAGGGCACCGGGCGGCAGCAAAGCTCGCAGCCGTCCGACCTCCCGCGGGGAGCAGACGACGCCGTCGGCCCCGGACTCCAGCGCCAGGCAGGCCAGGGACTCGACCTGGTCGGCCATGCCGCGGCCGACACCCAGATCGTCCAGGTCGGCCTGCTCCAGGCTGGTGAGCATGGTGACCGCCAGGAGCTTGGGGCGTTGCCCGGGCGGGCAGTCGCGCGCCGCCTGTGCGGCGGCGGCGATCATCGCGCGTCCGCCCGCGGCATGCAGCGTCATCAGGTCGACCCGCAGCCGGGAGGCGGACGCCACGGCGCGCGCTACGGTCCGCGGGATGTCATGCAGTTTGAGGTCGAGGAAGACGCGCTTGCCGGCGTCGGCGACGGCCTGGACGACCGCCGGGCCGCCGGCGCAGAAGAGCTCCAGCCCGATCTTGTAGAAGCCGACGTCCCCGCCGAGCGCGGCGAGCACCGGCGGGACGGCCGCGGGCGCGGGGACATCGAGAGCGACGATCAGTTCGGCCATGGCGGGGTGGTGCGCGGACGGGAGCCGCAAGCGGCGGCGCGCGGAGTCAATTTGAGCCCTTGGCGAGCGCCTCGATGTGCTTCTGCACCAGTGCCGCGGCCTCTTCCGCGAGCTGATCCCGCATCGCGTCGCGCTCCTGCTTACGGATATCCTTCTCGGAGAGATTCTTCTTCTTGGGGCCCTTGGATTTGGCGAGGGCTTCATCGTAGTCGCGGTTCATGTCGCGCTCGATCTTCTTGTCGGCCTTCTTCTTGGCCATCTCCTGGCTGAAGGGGCCCTCCTCGCGCATCTTGCGGGCGGCCAGGCCGGTGGTCTGGAACGGCTTGTCCTTGGTCATGTCGCCGGCCTCCCACTCCTTGCGGGCGGCGGCCACGGCCGCGGGGAAAAGGCGCGCCTCGGCCTGCAACTGGGCCTTGAGGGCGGCCACCTGCTCGCGCGTCATCACCTCGTAGCTGACGTCCTTGCGCAGGTCGGTGATCGTGACGACATAGGCGGACTGTCCCAGGGCCTGGAAGGCGGCGGCGGCACCCAGCGCCAGGAAGGCAACCAGCGTGCGCAGTGTTTTCGATGCCATGGTTGATGTTCCTTTCCGTTGACCAGGCCATCATAGCAGGCGGGATGACGCGCGGCAAGCGGGAGGGCCGCATCGTCTGCAACGCAGCCTAGTGCTTCGTTGCGACGCGTCCGCCCTTGGGCTGGCCGATCTCCTTTAGCAGCCGCGTGAAGTCAGGGTCGTTGATGTCCATAGGCTTGCCGCCCCGGATGCGATCGAAGGCGATGGCCGCCAGCCGCCCGCCGTGGTCCTCGTCCTGGCCGACGACACCGCCTACGCCCTTGAGGGCGCAGGCGACCGCCTTGCGGGCGCAGGCGCCTATCAGCCTGAGATCCGCGGCGTTGGCGGCTGCGGCGCGGCTGAAGTAGCCGCTCTTCTGCACCAGCGTCTTTTCGGTGCCGAGCATCTCGGCGAACTGCTTGGCGAACCAGCCGCCGACGTTGACCTTGTCGAGGCGCGGATGCCCGAAGGCGTCCATGGGGATCTCCTCGCCGCGCGCCTGCAGCTCCGCGATGATCGTTTTGACGCAGGCGCCTTCCGAGACGAAGATGTTGACGCAATCCTCGCGATCCATGACGGCGCGCAGGCGGCGGGCCTCGGACTGGGCGTCGAACGTCATCTCGGGGACGTAGACGGCATGCACGTCGCGCTGCCCGCGGCGCAGGCCGATGCCCGGCAAGAAGGGCATGGCCGCTACCATCCGGCGGTAGGCCATGGCCGTTGCCGCCGTGAGCCAGCCGCAGTTGCGTCCCATGACCTCGTGGATGATGAGAATACGCGAGTTCGCGCTGTGCTCGGCGACGACATTGCGGAAGAAGCGCGCGCCCTCCTCGGCCGCCGTCCAGGCGCCCAGGCTCTGGCGGATCGGGTAGACGTCGTTGTCGATCGTCTTGGGCAGGCCGACGACGGTCAGCGCGTAGTTGTTGCGATCGAGGAAGGCGGCCAGGTCCGCGGCGGCCGTGTTGGTGTCGTCGCCGCCGATCGTGTGGAGCACGTCGACGCCGTCCCTGACGAGCTGGTCGGCGGCCACCTGCCGCGGATCCTGGCCCTCCTTGACGAGGCCGCGCTTGACGCAGTCCTTGACGTTGGCCAGCTTGACGCGGCTGTTGCCGATCGGGCTGCCGCCGAACTTCAGCAGATCAAGGGCGTGGCGGCGGACGGCGGGAGTGACCTTGAGGCTCTCGCCCTTGAGCAGACCGGCATAGCCGCCAAGGTAGCAGATGATCTGCACCCCCGGCGCGGTCCGGGTGTAGTTATCGATCAGGAAGCCGATCGAGGCACTCAGGCAGGGCGCCAGTCCGCCGGCGGTCAGGATTCCAACTTTCTTCACGTTATGCTTGCGCGTGGCCATGGGCGTCTCCGTAGTTTCTGATGCGCTTGCCGATACCTTGCAGGTGCCGGGAGTCAGGGTTCAGCGGGGTTCAGGGTTCAGGGCAGGCGAACGCTGAAAACTGTTCCATAAAGCGGCGATTTTAGTGGCCGCAGTTGGAGATGACAATGCGAAAATCACCCCGTGCGCCAATCATACCGTCGTGGCCGCCGAGGGCTCCGCCTCCAGGACGGCCATCACCGCGGAGGGCGTGGGCGCGCCCAGGAGCGCCTGACGCCGCCCGGGGTTGACCATCAGGCGGGCGATGCGCGCCAGCGCTCCGAGGTAGCGGCCGTACGACGTGGCCGAGGTCAGCATCAGGAAGACAAACCGCGGGGATTCGCGCTCCGCTCCGAAATCGATGCCGCCGGGTGCGATCGCCAGGGCCGCCGCCACCCCGTCGAAGCGTGGCAGGCGCGCGTGCGGCAGCGCCGTCTGGCAGCCGACGGCGGTCGAGGAGAGGCGCTCCCGTGCCAGGGCGGCCTCGATGCAGGCCCGCCGGAGGTCGACGGCAAGGATGCCAGAGGCGCAGAGCCGGTCCGTCAGCTGCTCGATCACCGTCCCGCGATCCTGATTTTCCGCGACAAGGCAGATGTTGGCCTCCCAGAGAAACTCGCGGAACGCCAGGCGCTGCGGCGGTTCCGAGAGGCACATGGCCATCGGCCCCTGATGGAGGCGGGCCAGCTGTTCGGGCAGCGAGCCCTCGTAGTGGTACGCCGCCACGCCGAAATGCGGCGCACCGACCAGCAGAAGATCCTCCGCGCCTGCCAGGGTATCGAGCTGCCGCACAATATCGCCCGCGCGGAGGAACTCGACCGCCGGATCAAGCGCGATACTCCGGGCCAGCAGCGTTTCCAGCCGTTCCCGCGCCGCATCCGGCGCGCCCGCGGCCGCGGGCGGCTCCAGCCAGAGCACAGTGGCCGGCACTTCCCATTCGCGGGCGAGCGCCTGCGCCAGCGAGAGCAGATGCAGGGCATGCACGCCGCCCGCCGTGGCGGCAATCACCCGCCGGTACCGGCCGCCGGCAACCGGGTTCCTGAGCAGATAGGCCGGCACCCGGGCGTGGCTCGCGTAGGCCAGCAGCGCCTGAGTCTCGTCCGGCGCGGCCGGCCAGCCGGCCACCAGACCCTGAGGTGAAGGCGCCCCCGACGGTTGCGAACCGGGCAGCCCGTCGCCGACCACGCCGTCGACCTGGTGCAGACGATAGACCGCCTCGGCAAACGGCGTCAGGCGCGCCAGGCCGCCGGCCCCCGGCAGACAGAGCATGTAGCGCGCGGCCGGCACGGCACCCGGCACGGCGGAGACTCCCGCGGGCGACACCGCTAGGCGCCCTCGCGGCGTTCGTTCCCGGCGGGACGCACGACGCGCTCGATGCGCAGACGCCGCCGGCCGCCCGGCACCGGCCACTCGATCTGGTCGCCCCGGCGGTAGCCCAGCAGCGCCGCGCCGATCGGCGCCAGCACCGAGATCCGGTTGCGGGCGACATCCGCCCTGGCCGGCAGCACGAGCTGGTAGGTCGCCTCCGTGTGGTCGTCGAGGTCGCGGACGGTGACTACCGCCGCCAGCGACACCACCCCCTCCGGCAGAGCCTCGGCATCGACAAGCGTGGCCCGGCGCACCTCCTGGTCGAGGCGATCCAGATTCTCGCGGTCGCGCTCGGAACGCGTGTTCCGACGTTCGGCGATCAGTTGCTCGATGCTGTTGAAATCCTCGCGGCTGATGATGATCTCGCCCATGGTGCTGCTCCTGTTCGTGTGAAGGGTCGCCGCCCGCCATCGCGCGGAAAGCCGGCAACACCGACACGGTTCTGGCCACCGGCCGCGGGCGCCAAGCCGTCCGTGGAGGACCGCCGGACGGAACCGCCGCCCGCGCGCGCAACCTTATGGTTGTCAGGATGCCATGGACGAAGGAAAAAGTCAATCTTTAGAGGCGCCGCCAACACCTCCGGTTTGAGCAAGCGCAGGGGCTTTCATCCGCCTTGTTTCCCCGGCACCGTTTCTGTCATACTGTCCTCTCGAGCGGGGGGCGGATGCCCGGCCCGCGGAAGGCGAGGCTCCATCATGAAAACCGCACGCAAACATCCGGCGACAAGCGCTTTTCTGGCCGCCCCCCTGCGCCTGCTGCTGCTGGCGGCGCTGCTGGCGGGCGGCTGCGAGGATGATGACGATGGCGGCGGGGGCGGGGGTGGCGACTTCGGCGACCGCGATCCCACGCACTGCGCCGTGGCCGGCGACAGCATTGCCGTCGGCTATGGCGATGCGGGCGCCCCCTGGCCGGCGCGTCTCGCCGCGATGCTCGGACGCCCGGTCGCCAACTTCGGATCGAGCGGCGCCCGCCTGACGGAGCAGGGCCCCTCCCAAGTGGGCAGCGCCATCAGCGGAAAGGCGGGCTTCATCCTCATCGCGCTCGGCGCCAACGACGCGATCAACGGCGCCGATCCGGAGGGCGTGAAGGCGACACTCGGCGCGCTGATTGAGCGTGTCCGCACCGTCAAAGCCGTGCCCGTCGTCGGCAACGTCACCCGGATGACCGGCGAGCACGCCTTGTTCGACGGCGCCGTGGACGCGATCAACACGGCCATCGGCGACGTCTGCGGGAGCGAGGGCGTCCCGCTTGTCGACTTGCACGGGGCCGTGTCGGAGGAGATGCTGCAGGCCGACGGTCTCCACCCGAACAGCGACGGCCAGGAGGCCATCGCGCGGGCCTTCCACGGCAAGCTGAAGGGCCGCGTGGAATAGCCATGTTCGCCGCCATGTTCGCCGCCGGACCACTGCCCGACCTCCTGCTCTCGCTGCCGCCGGCCGCGGCCGCCGCCTGGCCGCGGCGGTCCGTTGGCGGCCGGCCGGCCTTCGTGGCCTCCGATCCGCCCGGCTCGCAACTGGGCTCGGGCGGCGGCACGGCCCACCTGCTGCTGCAGGCCTGGCGGGCCAGCGGCGCGCCCTCGTTCGCCGCCTGGCTCGGCGCCGCGCCACGGATCCTGATGCACGGCAGCGGACAGAGCCGCCGGCTGCCCGCCTATGCCGCCGAGGGCAAGCCCCTGCTGCCCCTGCCCCTGCTGCCGGACGTCGCCGGCCAGGCCCCCGGCCAGCGGCTCCTCGATGCACAGCTGCAGCTCTGCCACCGCCTCTTCGCCCATGCGCCCGCCAGCGCCCGCCTGATGGTCGCCTGCGGCGACGTGCTGCTGCGCGACGACCAGACCCTGCCGCGGATTCCCGAGGCCGACATCCTCATCGTCGGCATCCGGGCGACACCCGAGGAGGCCAGTCACCATGGCGTGCTCTTCTGCGAGCCGCGCGACGGCCAGCCCCTGCACGACTTCCTGCAGAAGCCGTCCCCCGACACGATCCGCGGGCGGGCCGCCAGCTTCGAGGTCTTCCTCGACACCGGCATCTGGCTCTTCAGCGAGCGGGCGCTCCACTGCCTGCTGCGTCTCTGCCACTGCGATTCGGACCACCCGTCCGGCACGATCCAACCCTTCGAGCTTTTCGACCGCTTCGGACCCGCCCTCGGCCGACAGCCCGCGCAACCGCATCCTGAGATCAGCCGTCTGAGCGCCGCCGTGCTGCCGCTTCCCGGCGGACGCTTCTACCACTTCGGCACTAACCGAAGCCTCCTGAATTCCATCGCGGAACTCCTCGACCCGGCCGAGGGACGCCGGAGCTTCGGGCAGGCGGATCGGGTGGAGCCGCCCCCCGTGCCGCCCGTCAACAGCCTGCTGCAATGTCCCGCGCCCGACGGCCCCCGCATCTGGATCGAGTCGTCCGTCATTCCCGCCGACTGGCGCCTCTCCCGCGAACACTGCCTGACCGCCATACCGGAGAACCGCTGGGCGCTCGACCTGCCACCCGGCGCCTGCCTCGACTGCGTGCCCGTCCGCGGCGACCCGCGGCTCTGCCTGCGCGCCTATGGCTTCGATGATGCCTTCCGCGGTCGTCTCGACGATCCGTCCACGCACTGGTTCGGCCGGCCCTTCACGCAGTGGCTGGCGGACCGCGGCCTTGGCCCGGCCGACGCCGGGCTCGATCCCGGAACCGACATCCAGCACGCCCCGCTCTTCCCGCTCGCCGACCCCGACGCCCCCGGCACGGCCGCGCTCCTGAACTGGATGCTGGCGCCGTCGACCGCCGTCGATCGCTCGGCGGCCGACGCCTGGCGCGCGGCGCCCCGGCGTTCCGCCGCGCAGCTCCTGGTTGAGGCCGATGCCGTCCGCCGCGAGGCGCTGCGCGAGGCGCTGCGCCGCCGCGCCTTCGCCGCCCACACCCCCCGGAGCTGGGCCGACACCTGCCGCCGTGTCGACCTGGAACAGGTCGCGCAGGGCATCGCGTCCGGCGCGCTGCCGTGTCCGCCGCCCCCGACCGCGGGCCACGACCTGGTGGCCATCCACCACGCCGCGCTCCGCAACCGCCTCGGCGGGGCGGAGCCCGCCGCCCAGGCGCTGCTGCGCGACCAGATGCTGCAGCGGCTGGCCCTCGACCCGGTCGAGCCGCGCCGCCATACGCTCGACGACCAGATCGTCTGGGGACGCGCGCCGGTGCGGCTGGATCTGGCCGGCGGCTGGACCGACACGCCGCCCTACTGCATGGAGCATGGCGGACGGGTGGTCAACCTGGCCGCCGACCTCAACGGCCAGCCGCCCATCCAGGTCTTCGCCCGCGTCTGCGGCGAGCCGCACATTGTCCTCCGGAGCATCGATCTCGGCATCAGCGAGACGGTGGAGACCTATGAGGACCTGCGCAAGGCCGAGGCGCTCGGCAGCGGCTTCGCCATCGGCCGCACCGCCCTCCAACTGGCCGGCTTCACGCCGGAGTTCCATGCCGGCCGCGCCGCGCCGACCCTGCCGGCGCTGCTGCGCAAGGCCTTTGGCGGAGGGATCGAGCTGAACCTGCTGGCCGCCGTTCCCAAGGGCTCCGGCCTCGGCACCAGCAGCATCCTGGCCGCGACCCTGCTCGGCACCCTGAGCGACCTCTGCGGGCTGGGCTGGACCCACGACGACCTCTGCCTGCGCACCCTCGTCCTCGAGCAGATGCTCGGCTCCGGCGGCGGCTGGCAGGACCAGGTCGGCGGCCTCGCCGCCGGCCTGAAGCGCATCGAGAGCCGGCCCGGACTCGTGCAGCGTCCGGTGGTCCACTGGCTGCCGACGGCCCTGCTGGCCGACGCCCTCCGCGACCGGCGCGTGCTGCTCTACTACACAGGCCTCACGCGGGTCGCCCACAACATCCTCGGCGAGATCGTGAGCGGGATCTTCCTGAACGACGCCCGGCGCCTCGCGGTCATCGACGAGATCGGTTTTGCCGCCGATTTCGCTACGCAGGCGATCCAGCGGCAGGATTGGGAGGCGTTCTGCGAGGCGGTACGGCGCAGTTGGCGGCTCAACCAGCGCCTCGACCCGGGCACCAACCCGCCCGCGGTCCAGGCGATCCTCGATACCGCCGGTCCCGGCCTGGCCGCCGCCAAGCTGCTGGGCGCCGGCGGCGGGGGCTACCTGCTGATGCTGGCGCGCGACGCGCAGGCCGCCACGGACATCCAGGCGCGCCTGACGCAGGCGCCGCCCAACGCCCGCGCGCGCCTGGTGACCCCCAGCCTCTCCGCCACCGGCCTGCAAGTGACAAGAAGCTGATCCGCGCTGCGTATGGCCAAGCACTCGCGCAGCAGCAGCAGCGAGGGCGCCCAGAGCAGGCGCTTGAGGCTTGCCAGGTGCCATTCGAAATCGGACGCGCCGCTGATGGCGAAGATGCCGCAGAAGGACAACATCAGGAGAAGGACGGCGACCGCCACCGCCCTAAAGGATGGTTCCATTGCCCTTCGCAAGCGCGGCACGCCGGCCGCCAGCAGCGCCAGCGGAAAGACATACCCGTAGTGCCATGGCTGCAGCAGCGTGTGCTGGACGAGCGCTCGGAGCGCCGCGGCGAGCTTGGCGGGATCGGCCGCCCAGAGAGGCGCGAAGTCGTAGAGCTGCCCTCCGTCCAGGCGGCAGCCAAGGTGCCATGCCAGCGGCAGCAGCAGCCCCGCGGCCAAACCGCGCCAGGGCGCATGTCGGCTTCCGCGCGCCAGGCGCAGGCCGACCCAGAGCGCCGGCAGGAACAGGAGGCCCTCGTTCTTGATCCAGCCCGCCGCGCCCAGCAGGATCCAGCCGCGCAGGCGTCCGCCTCCGCCGCGCAGCGTCTCCCAGCCGGCCACCACCATCAGGGCCATCAGCGGCTCGGCATAGTACTGCGTCGCCAGGCGCAGGGAGGGACGCGCGAGGAACGCCGTCGCCGCCCACAGCGCGCCGACGGCGCCTGCGCGGCTGCGCGACGCCAGCAGTGCCAGGATGCACGCGGCGATGGCGATGGGCAGGAGCTGCGTCAGGTACTCGCCGCAGCCGCCGGCCGTCGCGTAGCAGGCGAGCGTCAGCAGGGCGAAACCCGGCGGATAGGCCGGCTGCAGCGTGCGGTACGCCGCGCCGTCGAAGAATCCTACGGGCACTCCTCCGGCCAGGTAGAGCAGCCTGGCCTTGCCCCCCTGGACGCCGAGGCCGTTGGGCGCGAGGAAGGTGTGCGAGCAGGCCATGGTTCCGGCCGCGAGGACGAAGAGCGCCGCCAGGCAGGCCACTGCGATCCGCGTCCACGGCGCGACAGGATCGTTGGCGGCGCGCCCGAGCGCGCGCCCTGCCGCGCCGCAGGCGAGGGCGGCCAGCAGCGTCGGCCCGGGAGCGGGCCTGGTTCCGGCCAGCACGGGGACCAGCATCGCGAGCGACAGCAGCAGCAGGCTCCAGGCGCCAGCCTGCCAGACGTCTGCAGACGTTTCAGAAACACAGATTGTGGCGCTACCGCACCGTGCCCGTCGCAGCCGCTCCCAGGGCAGCAGCGCCGCCAGGAAGGCCAGCAAGGGGGCGGCCAGGCCGCAGGCCTCGCGTCCGGGAGCGATCGCCAGCACGCCGGAAGGCGCGCGGCGCGGCAAGGCCGCGGCCACGCCGCCGCCGGGTTCCGCCGTACCGTTGCCGCGGCGGCGCCACAGCGAGACCGGGCCATGGCGGATGGCTTCGAAGTCGGCGGAGCGTCCGTGCGGCGTGGCGAATTCGGGTAGGGCGTCGAAGGGGGACGTCATGATGAACGGCTCGCCGCCGTAGGCTTCCGGCGGGCCGAAGATGACGGGCTCGGGCGCGCGCGACCAGGCGAGGGTCTGGTGGATGATGCGCGTCATCGGCGACGGGTTCTGTCCGTCGTTGACCATCAGATAGAGCGCCGCGCCGGGTGGCGCCTGCTGTTCGGCCAGCTCGCGGCGCAGGTCGCTGTGCGGCCCGTTGCCGCGGAAGGCGCGGCCCTCCCAGGAGCGGGCCATGCGCCGTGCGGCACGCCAGTCGGACAGAAAGTCGCGTCCGTTACCGGCGGCGGTCGCCGCGGCCAGGAGCAGGCAGGCGGTCCACTTTCCTCGGGCGGTCATCGGACTCCTGCTACGGGCCGTCCTCGACGATGACTTCGCGGATGACCAGCGGCTGCGGCGTCCGGGAACGGGGCACCACGCGCAGGAAGCGGAACGGATCTTTGCGGCTAAAGGTACAGGTTCCGTCCCGGACCGACCGCGCGCGCGTCCACTGCTCGCCGCTGATCGAAACCTCAACCTCGCCCCTCTCGAGAGCCTCGGCGCCGCTGCGGTCGCCGGTAAGCACGGTCACCCGGCCCTTGACCGGCGCGGGATACGTGACCATCCACCAGTCCGGCTTGCGGAACGAGACCATCCCGGACGAGACATAGCAGGTGCCGTCGAGGCCATCCGCACCCATCTGCGGCCCAGTTTTGGCGTCGCGCCCGGGCTGGCTGGCCGAGCAGAGATGACGCGGAACGCCCGCGGTCGGCGGCGCGCCGAAGGCTTCGGAAGCGGCACGGGAATCGGTTTCCGGTGCGGCGGCGGGCGCATCCTTGTCCGGCGGTTTGAGCGGAGCCACGGCGGCCCGCTGGACGATGCCGCCGACGGGGCGGCCGTCCGCCGTCTTCGAGAAGAGCCAGTCCCAGACGCGGTCCTCCTGCCAGGCCGCGCTCCAGGCGTTGTGGCCCTCCTCGGGATAGCAGCCGATGTGGAACTCGCCCCCGCGCGCGACCACCAGATCCTGGAGCGCCAGCACGCGCGCGTCGCCGCGGTAGCGCCGGAAGTCGCCCTCGTTGTAGAGCAGCCAGTAGCGGCCCGGCTGCCGCGCGGGGATCATCTCCCGGCGCTGCAGGGCGGCGATCGGAACGCTGGCCGCGAAGCGCCCCGGGAAGGCGCAGCAGAAGTCGAAGGCCATGTTGCCGCCGAACGAGAGGCCGGTCACGTAGAGCCGGTTGCGGTCGACCGGCGGGCGGGCCCGCGCGGCCGCGGCGAACATGGCGTCGCAGATCAGCGCGGCGAGGGGATGCGGAACGCCCGGCAGGAAGGAGCGGGCCTGCTTTTTTTTTGGGATGAGCGGCACGAAGAGGTGGCAGGGATGCTTGTTCTGGAAGGCCTCTCCCAGCACCTTGGAGTAGAAGCCGGACTGGCGCAGCAGCAGGGCCAAGTCGTCGCCCTGCGAGCCGGTTCCGGGAATGAAGAGCAGCAGCGGGCAGGGACGGTCGGTCTTCGTGGGCGCGTAGTGGACGAAGGTGAGACGGTCCGGGCAGATTTCCGGCGGCACGGCGTGCCGGGCCGGATCGAGCGCGGCGCGCTGGAAGACGCCTGCGCGCATGCCCAGGCGGTTGAAGGCGGCTTCGGTCTCGGCCGGCATGGACGGCGTGACGATGCGTCCGGGATAACCGTGGCCGGGCTCGGCGTCGGGGAAGCTGTCGGGGCGCTTGGCAAAGACCGGACCGTCCGCGGCTTGCGCCGGCATGGCGGACAAAAGGCGCGCCAGCGCGAGAACCATCCCAAGCCGCCTCCTCCGCCGCCGGCAGACGGCGCCGCCCGGGCGACGGAGTTCTTCAGGGGCCCCTGCCACAAGCGGCTCGCGCATCAGGGCGCGTCCGCCCCCTTGCCCTTCGCCTCAACCACGGTGAAGTTGGCCGTATCGCTGCACCCGTTGATGTTGTGGGTGGCCGTGATGGCCCCGGCGCCGAGCGCATGGCCATGGAGATAGAAGCTGATGGTGTGGATCTCCTTCGCCGTGTAGCTCGCCTCGGCGGGCGTGTAGGTGCTGCCCTTCTTGACGAAAAGATGGTTGGCGGGATAGGTCAGGTTGATCCTCTCGTTCTCGGGACGGTTGGAGGGTGTGCAGGTGATCTTCACATGTTCGAGGGCCTTCTTGCAGTCCTGGTCGTCGATCCCCTTCGAGCAGTCGGCATATTCGACGATGGCGCCCGCGCCATCCTCCTGGTCCTCGCCCACCTTGCCGATCTCGACATCGATCCGGAAGAGTACGACGGTTCCCGAGACCGGCGCCTCCTCGACCAACTCCTCGACCGCCTTCCAGGTGATCGTTTGTCCGACGGGCATCTTGGCGTACTGCGGCGTCACGGTCACGCCTTCCAGTCCGGTGATATAAACATCGGCGTGGAAGTTGTTCTCGACATTCTTAGTCGTGATGTGGAACTCGCCCGCCGGCTGCGTCACTACGACCACCTTGTCGACGCCCGGGGTGTTCGACTCGACCTTGACGAAAGCGTTCTGCGCCGAGGCGGCTAGGCCCGAACGCACACAGACCGCCGCCAGCAAAATCGCGACCGACCTTTTCATCCGGCATTCTCCCTTCGGTTCCACCGGCATGCGCACTGTCTCCGACGTCCGGGGCGCCAAGCACATACCCTTAAAGAAAAAAATTTAACACAATTGACGCTATCCACCAAGCGCATTTCCACCGCGAAGCGTAATCGGCTAGCCACAGGGGGGCGCGGGAAGCGCATGCTG
>CAYPJN010000036.1:0-12377 GCA_964411055.1 uncultured Lentisphaerales bacterium
GGGTCTCGTCCGCGGTGAAGCGGATGGTCAGCGGATCGAGCACCTCCGGGGGCGTTTCCAGGAAGGTGCGGAGCGCCACCTTGTGGGGGCCCGTCTGGCTGGCGGGATCCATGATGCGCCCGAAGGTCCAGGCGACATCCTCGGCGGTGACGGGCCGTCCGTCGCTCCATCGTGCCATGGGATCGAGATGGAAGGTGAACACGCGGCCGTCATCCGATATCTCCCAGCGGCGCGCCAGTCCCGGCGCATATTCGGCCGTCAGCGGATCGCTCCCGAGCAGCGTCTCGAAGAGCGCGCCGAAGACCTGGTAGGAGAAGGTGTTGTTGTCGAGATAGGGGTTGAGGCTCTTGGGGCTCGGCCCGGCCGCGTAGACTAGCCGCCCGCCGGGGATGGCGTAGCGGCTGGCGATCGGGTCGTCGCGATCCTCCCAGGCCCGGGCCGCGTCCTTGCCGATCCTGACGGCCACCGGCGGCGGATTGTCCAGAATCTCGCTGACCGCCTTGAGCGTCGGCGCAACATCCGTGCCCGCCTTGGCCGGCGCGTTGGTCGACGCCGCCTCCGGGCCCGGCTTGGCCGGCGTGTTGGTCGGCGCCGCGGAAGTGGCGCCGCGGATACCGGCTGCCGGCACGGCCTCCGGCGCCGCCGTCGGTGCCGACGCCGGTTCGGCCAGGACACACCAGGAGAGGCCCGCCAAGACGGCGCTGATCCCCAGTCGCCGGATGCGGGTGGTCGCGCGCGAAAATAGACATAGCTGCATAATCGAATAATTATAGCGAAACATCCTTCCGGAAAACACCAATATTCTCTCGCATATTCTCTCGCACCCCTGCCGTATGCGTTGCCTTCAGGCCCGGGAAACTGTAGAGTCTGTCCCATGCTGTTTCGGGACGGAAGGTAATCCGCAGGGTGTCCGCCGGATCGGAACGCGAAAGGATACTCCGCATGGCGGGCGAATACGTCTTCAACCTTCAACATGTCACCCGGCAGCACAATCTCAAGACGGTGCTCGACGATGTGACCCTGGCCTTCTTCTTCGGCGCGCACATCGGCGTCATCGGCGCCAACGGCAGCGGCAAGTCGTCGCTGCTGCGCATCCTCGCGGGCCTCGACAAGGAGTTCATGGGCGAATGCCAGATCGCCCGCAACGTGCGCATCGGCTATCTCGAGCAGGAACCCCGGCTGGATCCCGGCAAGACCGTCCAGGAGTCCGTCAACGAGGGCGTCGCCGCCTCGCAGGCGATCCTCGACCGCTACGACGCCATCTGCGACGAGCTCGGCGGCGACCTCGACGACGCGGCGCGGGCGCGCCTGAACGACGAAATGGGCCGCTTGCAGGACCAGATCGACGCCAACGACCTCTGGAGCCTCGATCACCTCGTCGAGCTGGCGATGGAGGCCTTGCGCCTGCCGCCGCCGGACGCGCGCGTGGAGACGCTCTCGGGCGGCGAGCGGCGCCGTGTCGCCCTCTGCCGCCTGCTGATCTCCAATCCCGACGTGCTGCTGCTCGACGAGCCGACCAACCACCTCGACGCGGAGTCGGTCGCCTGGATCGAGACCTATCTCAAGAAGTTCAAGGGCACGCTCGTCGTCGTGACCCACGACCGCTACTTCCTCAACAACGTAACGGAATGGATCCTCGAACTTGATGCCGGCCGGGCCTACCCCTACAAGGGCAACTACGAGAGCTGGCTCGATCAGAAGCAGCAGGCGCTGCAGCGCGAGTCGCGCCAGAGCGAGAGCCGGCGCAAGCTGCTCGAGAACGAGCTGCGGTGGGTGCGGACCAACCCGTCGGGACGCCGCGCCAAAAGCAAGGCGCGCCTCTCGCGGTACGAGGAGCTGGCCCGCCAGGAGGTCTCGACGCGCGAGGACGACCTGCGCATCCAGATCCCCTCCGGCCCGCGGCTCGGCGACCTCGTCGTCAAGGCCGAGAAGCTCGCCATGGGCTTCGACGACCGGCTGCTCTTCGAGGATGTCACCTTCGACCTGCCACGCGGCGGGATCGTCGGCGTCATCGGCGGCAACGGCAGCGGCAAGACCACCCTCTTCAAGCTGATCACGGGGCAGCTCCGGCCACTGTCGGGCACGCTGACGGTCGGACCGACGGTCGTCGTCTCGCATGTCGACCAGATGCGCGACGCCCTGAACCCTGACCACACGCTCTACGAGGAGGTCACGGGCGGCGAGGAAACGATCGATCTCGGCGGTCGGCAGATGAACGGCCGCGCCTACTGCAGCCGGTTCAACTTCAAGGGGGCCGACCAGCAGAAGAAGGTCGGCATGCTCTCCGGCGGCGAGCGCAACCGCGTCCACCTCGCCAAGCTCCTGCGCAGCGGCGGCAACCTGCTGCTGCTCGACGAGCCCTCGAACGACCTCGATGTCACCACCCTGCGCGCGCTGGAGGAGGCCATCGCCGATTTCGGCGGCTGCGTCATGGTCGTCAGCCACGACCGCTGGTTCCTCGACCGCATCGCCACCCACATCCTGGCCTTCGAGGGCGACAGCCGGGTGACCTGGTTCGAGGGCAACTACCAGGACTACCACGAGCAGCGGCGCAAGCTGCTGGGCGAGGCGGCCGACCGCCCGACGCGCGTCCATTTCCGCCCCATCCGGCATTAGGAGCCGTTCGACCGGCCCCAGCCGTTGTCATGTCGTGCAAACCGAAACACGATAGGATGCGAGAATGAACCATGCAAATCGCGAGCTCGCGCAGGGCGCCGCGGGGTGCCTGCTGGCGGCCGTCCTGACGTCCCTGCCGGTGCGGGCCGCGGACAACGGCCCCTGGTTCCTGGCCCGGGAGGGGCAGGCCTCCGCCGTGATTCTCGTCGCCACCAATGCCTCGGCCGCCGAGCGCCACGCCGCCGACGAACTCGCCCGCTATCTCCGGAAAGCGACGGGGGCCGGCGTGGAGCAGTCCGCGCAACCCGTCGCGGGACGCTACCCGATCCGGCTCGCGACAGCGGAGGCCTTCCCGCGCCTGGCCGGCGAGACCGCCACGCTCGCGCCGCACGGATTCCTGGTCCATGCCGACCCGGACGGGCTGCTGATCACCGCACGGGATCCCGCGGGGGTGCTCTTTGGAACCTACGCCTTCCTCGAGGAGCAGGTGGGCCTGCGCTGGTTCCATCCGGGCGAGGAGGGCGAGTATTGTCCGCGGCGGCCGACTCTGACGATCGGACCGATCCACGACCGCCAGGAACCGTCCTTCACGTGGCGCGAAGTGGCCTTTTCCCGCACGGGGGGCGGCGGACGGACGGTCGACACGTGGGACTGGATCGCCCGCAACCGCATGCAGCCCCACTTCAACGCGGCGCAGCGGGCGGAGTACGAGAAACGCGCCGCCGTGGTCAAGGGAGGCGGGCACATTTTCAGCGCCATGGTGCCGGACGCCTTGTTCGACACGCATCCGGAGTATTTCGGCCTCTTCCAGGGCGAGCGGCGCCGCCAGAACGCCCCGGGCCACGCCGGCCAGCCCTGCACCACGCATCCCGAGGTCGTCAGGCTGGCGGCCCAGTATGTGCTGGACTGGTTCAAGCAGAATCCCGGAGGCGTCTTCTCCATCAGCGGCAACGACGCCCGCGGCTTCTGCGAATGCGGGACGTGCCGCGCGCTCGATCCCCCCGAGGAGCGGAAGCGCTGGGGCGGCGAGGTCTCCACCCGCTACTTCACCTTTGTCAACGAGGTCTGCAAGCAGGTCTACGCGACCTATCCGGAGGCGAAGATCCGTACGCTGGCCTATATGCCCTACCGGCTCGTTCCGGCGAGGGACATCAACCTCGATCCGCGGGTGTGGATCATCCTCTGCGACCATTCACGCTGCTTCCGGCACGCGCTGGACGATCCCGCCTGCGAGTGGAACCTGAGTGGACGCTACACGCCCGCCGGCGGATTCCTCAAGATGTACCGCGACTGGGCGGCCTATCCGAATCCGCGCGGCAACTTTCCCTATTACAACATGATTGCCCAGTACAGCGGCGGCGTGCCCGACCACGGCATCGTCTCCATCCCGCTCGATGGCGTCGTCGCGGCCGACATGCGCTTCATGCACGCGCTGGGGCACCGGGGCTGGTCGATCCGCGTGCGCCCGCCGGACGCCGCCTACCCGAAGGCCTACGACAAGCCCGCGACGCGGGACGAATGGCGCGCCAATTTCCCGTGGATCTACCTGCAGGCGAAACTGGCCTGGAAGATCGACCGGGACACGACGGCGCTGCTCGACGATCTGTGCCAGAAGTACTACGGGCCGGCGGCCGCGCCGATGCGCGCCTTCCGGACGCGGCTGCAGGCGGTCTGGGAGGCCCGCACCGGGCACTTCCTCTACCACTCGCGCTTTGTCGAACTGGGGCAGCTACTCCTGGCCTCCGGCGCGCTGGACGAGGTGCAGGCGAGCCTGGCCGCCGCGGAGCAGGCCGCCGCGGGCCATCCGCCCTTCGACCGGCGGCTGGCCGAGGAGCGCCGGATCTTCGACAACAGCTGGCTGGCGGCCTGCGAACTGGCGCGCCAGGCGGTCGCGCCCAAGGCGGCGCCCGCGGCGGCGCCCGTCGATCCGGCCGGCCTCTGAAAATACGGATTGAGCGGATGACGCGGAAGGGATCGGTTGACGCGTACGGTGACGATTACGGTTGACGGGGAGGCGGACACTCCCACACCCCCACACTCCCACACGCCGACCCTCGCCGTCGCGGAGATCCGGCCCCACCAACCATGACCGACCACATGAAGAGGAACCTAAAAGTGAACCGCAGAACGTTTCTGACGTCGATGGCGGCGGCGAGCGCCGCCCTAATGGCGAACCGGGGACGGGCGCAGCAGACACCGAGCCTTCCGCAAACAGAGCCCGGACAGAAGAAACCCACCGACGTGCCGACGCCGCCCCGGGCGCTCGATTTCGAGGCCGCCTTCGATGTTGTCGTGGCCGGCGCCGGCGTGGCCGGCGTGGCGGCGGCGCTGGCCGCCGCCCGGCAGGGCGCCAAGGTCTGCCTGCTGGAAAAGACCATCTTCCCGGGCGGACTCGCCACGACGGGTTGCATTCTCCACTACCTGCCGTTGAGCGATTGCCGCGGCAACCAGGTCACATTCGGCATATCCGAGGAACTGTTGCATGCCAGCCTGAAGTACGGCCCGGGCGACGTGCCGCCCGACTGGAAGAACCCTGAGACCAAGACCCGCTACACGGCCAAGTTCAATCCCGCCTCCTTCATCCTGGCGATGGATGAGCTGCTCGGCGCGGCGGGTGTCGACATCTGGCTCGACACGCTCGTCTGCGGCACGCGCGTCGAGGCGGGACGCCTTGCGGGTGTCGAGGTCGAGAACAAGAGCGGGCGCGGACTGATCCGCGGCAAGGTCTTTGTGGATGGTACGGGCGATGCCGACATCGCCTTCCGCGCGGGCGCGCCCTGCGCCACCGGCAAGAACTCACTCGCGATCTGGAGCCTGGCCTATTCGCTCGACGCGGCGCGGCAGGCGGTGCAGCAGGAGTCCGGACATCCGCTCATGAAACTGGTCACCGAGGGGGCGCTTGACGACGGATCCAAGGCGATCAGGGGCGTGCGCTCGTTCTCGGGCGTCGACGGACGGGATGTCTCCGAATTTGTCCTGACCAGCCGGCGCTACCTGCTCGACTACTACAAGCGCGAACAGCAAAAGCGAGGTGCCGACGGGCGCAAGGACATCTATCCGGCCTTCCTGCCGGCCATGGCAGATTTCCGGACGACGCGCCGCATCGACGGCATCTACACCATGGGCAACGACGACAAGTTCAGACATTTTCCGGATAGCGTGGGCATCGCCGCCGAATGGTATGCGGGCCGCACGCTCTGGGAAACGCCGTACCGGGCGCTGCTGCCAAAAAAGGTGCGTGGCTTGCTGGTGGCCGGGCGCTGCATGGGCGCCGCCGGACAGGCCTGGTCGGTGATGCGCGTCATCCAGGCCGCCGCGATGACCGGCGAAGTCTGCGGATTGGCCGCCGCGCGTTCGGTGGAACGCGGGATCACGCCGGACCGCATCGACCTCCCCTGTCTCCAGGGCGAGCTCGTCAAACGCAAGTTCGTGCTCGACGTGCGGGAGATCAAGACAGAGGTGGCGGTGACGGACGCGCCGGCTATCGACGTGCCGAACGCCACCTTCTACGAGTGAAGTTGCATCCGGCGGCCCGCCGGTAACGGCGGTTCCCAGGACTCCCACGTTCTCCCGCATAGCAGGAGGCGGGGCGGGGGCGACAAAGCCGAAGGCGCCGGCCGACTGCTTCACCCGGCCAGGCGGCGGTAGAACCCGGGCATCCGATCCATGACCGCCAGTTCCCGGAGGCATTGGCGCGACTGCTCCGGGGGCACAGGAAAGGCCTCCACGCCGGCCAGCCGTTGCCGAACATACAGTTCCATCAGCAGGCAGGTCTGGCGCGGCTTGCCGATCTGCGCGTGCAGGTCGCGCCACAGGTCGGCAACCGGCCGGTCGCGGATGTTGCCGATGGCCAGCGGTACGAAGTCGCAGGGATAGAGGTTGCCGGCACCGTCGATATACGCGTGCTGCGTGCCGGCGCCGCAGCCGTAGCGCTCCGCGTCCTCGGTGTGGGCGAAGACGGAGACCTTCGGCACGTCCCGGCGGCGGTTCATCTCCGCATGGAACTGTTTCAATCCCTCGCGCTCCTGCGCCGTGAGCAGGAGCCCGGGGCCGATCTTCGCGAGGCGGCCGCTGGGCATGGTCTCCAGCACGCGGACCTCGTGCGCCCCGAGACGGCCCGAGAGGCGGACAATCCTTTCCAGTCTCCCCGAAGCGAGGGAGTCGCGCCCGGCGACGGTCTGCGTCATCGTGTAGAGCCCGGCCTCGCGGCAGAACCGCACGGCCTGCGTCGCCTGCCCGAAGGCGCCGGCGTGTCCCCGCCGGGCATCCATCTCGGTCGCCTCGTCGCTGTCCAGGCTCACCCCGACGGCAAACAACCCGGCGCGCTTGATCGCCTGCGCCCGCTCCCGCGTCAATCCGAAGCCGGACGTGAAGAGAATCGAGACGGAACGGTCGTCGAGGGAGGCGATCAGATCGCACAAATCGCCGCGCAGCAGGGGTTCGCCACCGGTGAGGCCGATGATCGCCGTGCCCATCTCCTGCAGCTGATGCAACAACGTTTTCAACTCGCCGCCGTCGCGGTCGGCGAGCGGTGGGCGGCCAGCGGCGCTACAGTGCCCGCAGCGGTACGGGCAGCGTTCCGTGACCGCGACATACATGGAGATCGGGGCGAGCCGCCGGCCCGCAATCATCGCCTCGAACCGGGTGGGTGTCTCCGGCACGGCCTGCACGACCTGGTCGGCGGCGCGCGAAGGGACCGGCGGCAAAAAGGACGACACGATCCAGCGGCCATCATGGCGGACCACCTTATCCTCGCGCGAGGCGAACCAGACGGCCTTCAGCAGGTTGAGGGCGGAATAGCGCCTGTCCTGCTTCAACAGGGCATGCGTGTGGAGAAAGAGACGAATGGATGCCGGGTGGCAGAAGAGGCGCAGCCGGGTGAACGTGTTCATGTGGCGGGCTCCCCAACGGGTTTCTGGCCCACGTAGAGATATTGCAGGCGCGAGATGCGTTGCGTTGTTCCCCGCAGACCCTGGCGCTCCAGAAGCACCCGGAGCTGATCGGGTGTCAGGAATTCCGAGCGGTCCAGCAAAAGGCGCTCGAACGCGAAGAAGAGCCAGCCGGCCGGCCCGCGAATGTGGAACTCCAGGATGACGAGCCGCCCGCCCGGCTTGAGCACACGGCACATCTCGGCGATGGCCAGGCCGGCCTGCTTGATGTGGTGGAGGGCATCGGTGCAGAGGACGGCATCGAACTCGCCATCCGCGAACGGCAGGGCCAGGGCCGAGGCCTGGCAGGTCGGCAGGTTGCGCCGCCGGGCCAGCGACAGCATGCCGGCGGATGGATCGACGACGACGATGCGTGCAAACAGGTCGGTCAACCGTGAAGCGAGATAGCCGGTGCCGCCGCCCACGTCGAGCAGGTGGCCCTCGGCGCGGACGCCGGCCAGCGCGTGCCTTATCTCCCCCACGCGGTTGAGTCGGGCCAGGCGCATGAAGCGGTCGTAATGCCGGCTATAGCGATCAAAGCGGTTGCCGGCCGGGGCCGGCCGCGCGAGTCGTTCGCGCCAGCGGCACCAACCCGCTCCCAGCACGCCCACACCGGCGGCGATGGCCAGCGTCTGCTGCATGGAGGCAGGATACACCCACAAGGATACGATCCCAAGCAAATAGAGGTGGGCGAGATAGAGGGCCAGCGCGTGGCGTCCCAGCAGTTGCAGCGGGCGGAGATTGGCCCTCGGCACGGCGGCCAGGAGAGCGAGCAGCATCATCAGCAGGGAGAGGGTGCCCAGAACGAAAAGCGGTGAAGGCGGATACTTGTGCCAGCCGGATAACGCCGCGCCGCCTGCAAGCAGCGTGCCGATCGACCAGACGGCCACCACGGCGAGCGCAACAAGCGTCGGGCCCCGCGACAGGTCCGCGCGGAGCCCTCCGTTCCGCACGCATCGCCGCCCCAGGATCAACCCCAGCAGGGTGATCCCGCTCCAGGGGAGAACCGGGTAGAGGATCTCGACGCGCGCGCCGAAAAAACCGGAAGTCAGCCATCCCATCCAGGGGCGCAGAACAGGCGGCAGGGACACGGCAGCCGAGGCGATCATGCCTGCCGCCAGCGCCAGCAGCGCGGCATCGGCGAGCGGCGGCAGCGCGGCGGCCACGATCAGGCTCGCCCCAAGTCCGAACAACACGCCAAGATAGAGCGGTGCGGCGTGCGCTGCCGAACCGGCGCGCAAGAGCATGGGGAAGCCCCAGCCGAGATTCTCGACCGTCACCTGCAACAGGATCAGGAGCGCGCCGCGCTTGAAAAAACGCCGCCGGGCTTCCGTGAGGGGATAGGCGTGCTGCTCAAGATGCAACGCCATGCCGATGCCCAGCAGCAGGAAGAAGCCCGGGGCGCAGAGATGGGAGAGCAGCCGGATGAGGCTGGCGGCATCGGCGCTGACCGCGGGGATGGGCGTGCCGGGCGTCTCCATCCGTACGCCGCCGCCCAGGATCTGGCGGGCATGCTCGGCGATCATCAGGACGATGAGCAGGCCGCGCAGCGTGTCCAGGGCGATCACGCGGGGCGCGCTGACACGCTTCATGGCAGAACCCGCGCGACGAGGTGAATCAGGAACGGCGCCCAGAGCGAGCAACTGCCGCCGATCCAGACGGCATGGAACAGGTACTGGGAGCCCGAGGCGGTTAGGACGCTGGGCAGCAGCACATCCATGGTCGAGACGCCGCCGGGGGTGACGCCCAGCCAAACCTGGCGGCCCCGGCTGATCAGCGGAATCATCAGCAGGGAGACGATGTCGCGGATCATGTTGGTCAGAAAGGCGAGATTGCCCAGTGGCGGACCGCGCAGATCCTCGACCATCGGCCCCCCGAGCGTCTGCCACCCCATCGGCGCGGCGCACAGCATGCACTCCGACCAGCGGTAGTCCGTCAACAGGCCGGCGCCCGCGCTGAAGAGCAACGTGCCGGCCATGATGAAGACCGGCAGACCGAAAAAGATGACGCGGGCCGATCGGTCGCCGGGGGGGCGATGTTCCCGGTGCTGCCGGAAGACGCGGAGCGCCTGGCCACTCTGAACGCCGACGGCCGTGATCATGATCAGCAGCAGGATGCGCAGCACGGCGTCAACTTGTAGCGGGGGCAGCAGCCGGCCACCAATGCCGCCCAGGCCAAAAAGCGCCACGGAGAGCCCCGTCACGCGCCACGCGCGTCCGCTGGACGGCGCCGATGCCGCCGGTGGGGGCATGCAGGCGGCTTCTGCGCCGCGGACGCGTGACAGGCCCTGCACGGTCCGCACAAACGCCAGGGCGGCCAGGACGCTGCCCACGGCTGCCAGCAGGGCAATCAGCGTGGCGGAGAACAGCTCCCAAGGCAGAGCCTGGCGGAACTCGCGCACGGAGGCGATCTTCATCCCGTACAAGGCGACCATGGTGTTGCCGCTGACCGCCAGGAGCGCATAGGCCACCCGACCCAGCCGCGGATGCCGGACGGCGTATCCGGGCACGACCCCGGCCAGAAAGACGAGATAGTAGTCGATCATTCCGTCGTGCCAATCAGGAACGTGTAGCCGAACGAGGTGTCATCCCGCGCCAACTGTTCTTGCAAGCCGGTCAGGAAGCGGATGGCGCCGGCCTCTTCCGGCGGCGGGGCCCGTCGTTGCGTCAGAAAATCGCGCAGGCAGAAACGAACGCCTGGTTTCCGGGCAAAGAAGGCCAGCAGGCGCCGATAGTCGGCGGGGGGCAGGAAGGACGAGACGTCGCTCAGCGAGTACCGGTTGCACGACCGGAAATCGGGATGGTCGAGCACCTCGAAGAGCGGCGCCGTCCGCAGGGTGATCCGGCCGAGCCGCTCCTTCAGGATCGGGAAGTTCCGCTCCTGCAGATAGGGCGGATAGTGGACCGGGTCGAAGAAGGTGCCGTTGAAGATCAGCGCCATCATGAAACTGGAACGGGCCAGGTGGTGCTCCAGGAACGATGTCATGCGATCGTGGATGTAGCGCCAGGGGGGCAGATCGCCGCCAATGTGGGCGTAAAACCCCGGGTCGCGGAGGATGAAGCGGAAGACGAGGCGGTTGAACGTCAGGCTCAGCAGCAGACGCCACTCCCAGGTGTTCCATTCGGCGTGCAGGAACCGGCGCTGCGCATCGAGTTCGCGGAAGTGCAGCAGCGTGTCGATCTTCTTGCCCCGCAGCAGGCGCAGGTGGCGCGCGGAACGGCGGAAGTAGCGCTCCCAGCGTCCGGAGTAGAGGACGCCCTGCTCCAGCATTGCGCGCTGTCCGTCGAACCAGGCCGCGGCCTCGGACGACAGGTGCTGCCGAAGCTGCCGATACGTCGCCCAGCGCGCCTCCGGGCAGGGATGCAGGCCCAGGAATCCGGCATATCGCGGGTAGTCCAGCGCCCGGATGGCGGCCATCTTCAGTTCCAGCAGATGGTTCTGCGCCGGGTTGAGATCGAAGGCCGAGACGCGCGCGGGGTTACCCAGCAGCAGGTGCAGCGCCCGGTCGCCGCTACCGGTGATGCAGCAGACATGGTCGGCCGGTCCCAGCTCCAGCGCGCGCAGCTCCGTGAGCCCGTCTTCGTTGCAGGAACTGTAGTTCAGCGTCTCGAAAAAGGGCAAGGCGCCCTCCTTCTCCCGCCATGGGGTGCCGGTCAGGCGCGGTTGAAGCGCACCTTGTAGAGCCGCGGCTCGTCGGGAAAATGCAGCATCCGTTCGGGCTGCTTGAAGTAGACGTGATGCGTCCACCAGCTCGTCTCGGCCTGGGTCCAGACGATCTGCCGCGTCACGGGATGAATGTCGACGCTCTTGACTTCCCGGATGTTGGCCAGCGGTCCGAAGTGCGCGAAGGACGCGGTGCGGATGTCGAAGGTCCAGACACTCTCACATGTGGTCAGCAGCAATTGGCGTTCGGTCTCCAGCAGCCGCAGGTCATGCCCGTGCTCGTTGGGGAGCGCCCAGGTCTTCAGGAGATCGAGCCGCGGGGCGGTTCCCTCCCAGTCGGCCAGCCGGTACACCTGCAGCTCGCGCTGTCCCATCGCCCAGAGGCGCTCCTCCGTGGCGTCCCAGACCACGCCATGGGCGCCGAAGAGCGGCGTCGTGAAAAGCTCGACTCCCGACTGGTGTCGGTCGAAGAGCACAAGACGATTCCCCTCGGGGTGGGTCGAGCCGGCCACGACGAGCCGCTGGCCGGGCAGGCATTCCGCCGAATGGGCATTCCAGACGCCGCCCCAGAACGTGGCGCGCCCCGTCCGGCGCGAGACCAGGGCCGCCGCGCCGCTGGACGAGACCACGAGAATCGTCTGGCCCCCGTCGACCGGCTTGCAGTCGTCGGTCGACGCAAACCGGGGCCGGATCGCCTCAGGCAGGCCCGAGGCCTCGTCCGCGCGCCAGCGCCAGACCTCGCGGACGGGGTCGTCGAGCGTGACCGCGAAGACCTCGCGATCGCCACAGAGAATCAACGTGTCGTCAACTTGCATGGGAAGGCTCCTGCCGTTCGTGGGGCGACGGTGCGCACAGCTTAGGCGAAGCCTCCCGGGACGTCAATGATGGTTGATGGTTGGTGGTTGGTGGTTGATGGTTGATGGTTGATGGTTGGTGGTTGATGGTTGGTGGTTGATGGTTGATGGTTGGTGGGCCGGGCGTCACAAAGTCAGCGCGTCACAAAATTACGGCGTCACGAGGTCACGAAGTCACGAAGTCCCCATCCCCAAGCCCCCCCGCGGCATGATCCATGCTGGATCAGATCTTAGTCATGTTTTTTTCCCGCACTACTTCGCCCGCCGGCTCCGCGACCCTGTTGGTCGGTCGCGGAGGGGAGGCGTTGCGCGCCTC